>NZ_MIBU01000054.1:0-2946 GCF_001830725.1 Sulfuricurvum sp. RIFOXYD12_FULL_44_77 | reverse complement strand
GACAATACCGAGTGTGGTGAGAATAGAGCGCATCGCACTGCGCCGAATCTCCCGCAGAGCTAAAATAAAAGCATTCCAGATCATTGCTCAACCTTATCGATCATTCCGTCGCGAAAGTGGATTTTACGGCTGGCGAATGCCGCCATATCGATCTCATGCGTCACCATGATGACGGTAATCCCTTTATCTCGATTAAACGACTGTAACAACTCCATGACTTCGATACTTTTGGCAGTGTCGAGATTTCCGGTAGGCTCATCGGCGAGGAGTACCAGTGGATCGGTAACGATAGCACGGGCGATGGCGACACGTTGCTGTTGCCCTCCCGAGAGTTCCCCCGGAGTGTGGTGGGCGACATGCTCCAACCCTACACTTTTAAGCGCCTCGAGGGCTTTTGCTCTTCGAACATCGGCAGGAAAACCCCGATAGAGCAGGGGAAGTTCGACGTTTTCGACCGCTGAGGTTTTTCCCAGCAGGTTGAACCCCTGAAAAATAAATCCGATATAGTTGCGACGCAGCAGGGCGCGCTGATCGCGAGAGAGGGTACCGACATCGATTCCCTCAAAGAGGTATTGCCCTGTTGAGGGGGTATCGAGACAACCTATGATATTCATAGCCGTTGATTTTCCCGATCCGCTGGGTCCCATAATGGCGACGAATTCGCCGCGCGCTATTTCAAAATCGACCCCTCTTAGGGCATACGCAGCCGCTTCCCCCTCCCCGTAGGATTTGGTGACACCCTTAAAGCCGATAACCGGAGGTATGTATGTTTCCATCGTTAGTGTTCTTTGATCCCGATGATAACGTCATCGCTGGGTTTCAGGGCAGAACCCAAAATGGCGGTGGAAATTCCGTCGCTTTTACCCACTTTTACCTCTATTTTTTCAGCTTTTCCTTCCCGAAGTATCCAGAGCGCTTTTCCGTTTGTATGTGCCGATTTTTGAGCTGTTTTCTCTTTAGCATCTTTCTCTAAGGGAGGGGTAAATCGGAGTGCCGCATTAGGGACGGTGAGGGCAGAGGGCAAAACACCCGTAATGATTTGTGCCGTTGCGGTCATCCCCGGACGAAGTTGAAGGTTTTCATTTGGAACTTCGACGACGGCATCGTAAGTGACGACACCGTTAACCATAACAGAGTTCAGACGCAGCTGGGTGATAACCCCTTTAAATCGGTGATCGGGATAGGCATCGACGGTAAATGTCACCGTTTGTCTCTCTTTGACCTCGCCGATATCGGCTTCATCGACACTGACGATCACTTTCATCGTGTTTAGACTTTTTGCCATTTTAAACAAAACAGGGGTTTGCATTGCGGCAACAACCGTTTGTCCCGGTTCCACTTTGCGCTCCAGCACGATCCCATCGATAGGGGAGACGACGATCGCTTTGCGAAGATTATCCTGATGTGTTTCGAGCTCCGCACTTGCCTGTGCCGATTGGGCAATTGCGGCATCCACTCCCGCTTTGGCGGAGAGAAGTGCATTATCGGCTTCATCGACCTCTTTTTTAGAGGGGTAATTGCCCCCCGTCGAAGTGTACATTTTGTGGACACGTTCATATTCGTTTTTGGCATTGGCTAAAGTTGCCTTTGCTGCAGATATATTGGCTCTATAGCGTAGCAGTGCCGCTTCGGAGCTGGTAACGGCGGAGGAGAGTTTGGTCGTATCCAGCCGTGCCATAAGCTGCCCCTGACGCACATGATCGTTATAATCGACGAGGACATCCGTGATGGTACCCGAGACCTCTATCCCGACATCGATCGTATTGGTCGGCTCTAAATTTCCCGTTGCCGATACGGTCGTGGTCAGCTCTTTGATCACGGCGGGTGCGGTGAGATATTCGGTTTTTGAAGAGGCTTGGTTTTTTATCCAAAACCATCCCCCTCCCGCTATCATGCTCACGACAGCGGCGATAATAATATATTTTTTAAGAGGCGATTTTTTCGCAGAACCGAGTCCGAGAGTGTGGTTGATGGAGTCAGGTGTTGGATTCATAAAAGTTCCTTCGAAGGATTAAGGGCAAAATGGAGTTGTGCAAGGAGGATTTGGATATTGATCTCATTGATTGTAATCTCCAACTCTTCGATTGCTTTCGTATTTTTGAGAGTTTGCAAATCGTATCCCGTTTTGGTTCCCGCATTGACTCCTGCTTCTATGGCACGCAAAAGATCATTATAGAGGATCAGATTCTCAGAGGTGATAGCGATGCTCTCCCGATAACTTTCAATTTTTTCAATCACTTGGGCATACGCAGCATCAAGTTCCCTTTTTTTATCGGCGATCGCGGCATTCTCTTTGAGATATGTTGCTTGTGCCTCTTGGATCGTAGCGGAGGCGTTATAAGTAAGGGGCAGGGTAAGCTGTACTCCGGCACTGTAAAAATTTCCGCTGTAGCCGCTTAGCTCTTGAGGATCATATCGGCGGTACCCGACATCACCGTTGAGAGAGAGGGTGGGGAGATAGCGGCTGCCGGTTACCCCTGAGAGGTTTTTGAGGGTATCGGCTTGGGCACGGCTGTACTCTACATCCAATTGATGTTCTACAAACTGCTCTTTTCCTACGAGCTCAAAGCGGGGGAGTTGAAAGTTTTCCGGATTGATATCGCTGAGCTTTGCAATCTCATATCGTTGTTCGGCAAGAGAGTATTTGAGTGAGGCAACGCTTTTTTGCTCAACACTTTTTGCCATCAAGGCATTGTTCAGCTCCGTAATATCCACTTTTCCCGCATCGTATAACTGCCGTTTTATAAATACCTCGATCCCTTTATTTTCCAGACGTTTCCTACTTTGATCTAGTAAAACACTGTTTTTTCGGTAATTTAAAAGGGCGATGAAGAGCTGTTGATTATAGAGTGCGATATCTTTTTGCAGACGTATCGTTTCACTTTGTTTTTTGGCATCGGCATATTTGATCTGATAGGTGATTCCGCCGGAACGGAAAATATCTTG
>NZ_MIBU01000053.1:0-2009 GCF_001830725.1 Sulfuricurvum sp. RIFOXYD12_FULL_44_77 | reverse complement strand
CCTCCCAAGATCGGGTGGCTCAGATCGAAAAACTTAACCGCTCTATCTCAGAATCATTCGGACAGACTCCTAAAGGGTTATGGCTCACGGAGAGGGTATGGGAATCGTCGTTGATAACCGATTTGCATCGCAGTAAAATCGAATATACGGTGATGGATGACTACCACTTTCAGTGCGCAGGATTTGATGAAGAGGTACTTGATGGCTATTATATGAGTGAAGAGGGGGGAAAACGGCTCGGAATTTTTCCTATCAGTAAAAAGCTCCGCTATGCATTGCCGTTTCAGAGTGTCGAGAAGGCACTGAGTGCCATTAAAAGTTATACACGGGAGACAAATTCGGCCGCTATTATTTTTGATGATGCTGAAAAATTCGGTATGTGGCCCGGAACCTACGCATGGGTTTATGAAAAGCAATGGCTGGAAAAATTTGTTGAAGCCGTTTTGGTGGATGAAGCGATTGAGCCGATCCATTATGGGGAGTACTTTAAACACAATAAACCGCGAGGCCTCGCTTATGTTCCCAACGTCTCGTATTATGAGATGGGGGAGTGGAGCTTGAGTGCCGATGATGCTCTACGGCTTGAGCGGTACAAACAGGAGATGGGGTTTGAGCAGTATGAAAAGGAGGGGGTGAAGTTTATCAAAGGGGGAATTTGGAAAAACTTCTTTGTTAAATATCCGGAGAGCAACCGTATTCACAAACGGATGCTCGAACTCTCCGCACAGCGCCCCGTGCTTAATCGCAGTGATTTCGATACTGCCCTTTTTAAACTCCAGACAAACGATCCGCTGTGGCATGGAGTTTTCGGAGGTCTCTATTTGCCGAATCTGCGAGATACTGCCTATCGCTACCTCATCGAATGTGAAAATATAAGGTACGATAAAAGCAGCGTGATTGAAGCCAATAACAATGAGCTTGATGGATATGAGAAAGTAAAAGCACTGACCTCCGAGCTAATATTTCGATTTGACAGCGGCTGCGGAGGACAGTTGGTGGAGTTTGATATTCGTGATCGATGTTTCAATTATCAAAACACATTGACGCGGCGTAAAGAGGCCTATCATCAAAGAGTATTAGAACCGGTTTGTATCGAGGCTAAAGATGAGACTCCACCCGAAGATGGGATCGATACGATCCATACTGCCATGGGAGAAATGGACGATAGCTTACGTGATGCGATCATCTATGACTGGTATCTAAAAAACTCGTTTATCGATCATATCAGCGATGAAACGTTTAGCACGGAATCTTTCCGTCATTGTAACTTTAGAGAATACGGGGATTTTGCCAATCAGCCTTTTGAATCGAAATGGAATCAACACTCCATAACCTTTGCACGCCACGGGGGTCTTTATTTCCCCGAAAAAGAAGAAGCTTTTTTAGAAAAGAAGTATATTCCTCATGATAATTCTCTCGATTTTGAGGTGAAATTTACCTCTAAAACAACACAAAAATTGACCTATCTCTTAGAACATAATTTCCATTTTTCGAATGTCGATGCGGTGTTATTTAACGGAGAACGACTTAGGGAAGAGGGTGAATTAGCACTATGCTCACGTGTGGAAATTATCGATCGCGTTCTCGGTAAAAAGATAATCCTCACCCTGAACCAGCCATGTCGCATCCATTATTTTCAACTTAAAACCCTTTCCCAGAGTGAGCAAGGCTTTGATTTAACGGTACAGGGGATCAGTATGGCATTGGCATTCGATTTCGTAGGTTCTTTTATTCTCAAAGGATCAATGGAGATAAACAATGTCTGAGATTCGGTACGATCGACTCCATGACACCCATGTCCTTATAGCTCCTGAGAGGCTTCGACATGCGGATGTTCCTATAGCAGAGAGTGAGCCTTCTTTTAGTGAACCATGCCCGTTTTGTGAGGGGAACGAAGGGATGACCCCTCCAGAGATTTTTGCTCACCGCTTGGAGGGGAGTTTTCCGAATGAAGGGGGATGGGAGACCCGTGTTGTCCCTAACCTTTTTAAAGCCGTTCAGCTTGAAAC
>NZ_MIBU01000052.1:2646-12168 GCF_001830725.1 Sulfuricurvum sp. RIFOXYD12_FULL_44_77 | reverse complement strand
TGCGATATGTTTGTACTCTTTGGTACTCAGCTGAACATTAGAGGTAACTTCCCCTCCGATAACGACATGTTTCCCTGCAACAAACACTTCGCTCGCTACACGGCTTTTCGGATCACCGATGATGAGACGATCGACGATGCTGTCGGCAATGATATCGGCACATTTATCGGGATGTCCTGGGGAGACCACTTCGGAGGTGAATAGATACATTTAAAGAGTTCCTTGTTCATTTTTATACCAATGGTACATTTGTGTAATTCCGTCGCGTAATTCTACTGTGTGTTTCCAACCAAGTGCATGGAGTTTGCTCACATCGGTGAGTTTACGCATCGTTCCGTCGGGTTTATCGGAATTAAAATAAAGCTCGCCGTTATAGCCGACAATCTCACGAATAAGATAGGCTAGATCGTGAATACTGATTTCGACACCGCTTCCGATGTTGATATGGGTGTTTCGGATTTCGCTGGTGGTACTAAACGTATCTTTAAAATCACGTTTTTCCATCAGGAATACACAAGCGTCCGCCATATCCTCTGACCAGAGAAACTCTCTCATCGGTTTGCCACTTCCCCAAATTTCAACACGTGGAGCTTCGCTTAGTTTGGCCTCATGTATTTTGCGTAAAAGGGCGGGTAATACATGAGACGTTTCTAGATCAAAGTTATCATTAGGACCATACAGATTCGTCGGCATAACACTGATAAAGTTAGTGCCGTATTGGAGGTTATAGCTCTCGCACATTTTAATACCGGCGATTTTTGCAATAGCATAGGGCTCATTGGTATATTCCAAAGTATCAGTAAGGAGATACTCTTCTCTCATCGGTTGGGGAGCATTTTTAGGATAAATACATGTACTTCCTAAAAACATCAGCTTTTTGACCTTGTGAAGATAGCTCTGATGGATAACATTATTTTGTATCATCAGGTTGTCATAGATAAATTCGCCGCGATAGGTGTTGTTGGCCACAATACCACCCACTTTTGCCGCCGCAAGAAAGACGTATTCCGGTTTTTCACTCTCAAAAAATCTTGAAACCGCATTTTGGCTAGTCAAGTCAAGCTCACTGTGGGTACGAGTGATAATGTTGGTATACCCTCGGGATTCAAGATTTTTAATAATAGCGCTTCCAACCAGTCCGCGATGACCGGCTATATAAATTTTGCTCTCTTTATCCATCATTTACTCGTAATAACTCATTGTTTTATAACCGCCCTCTTGGAGGTAAACGTCTTTGGTCATTAGTTTGAGATCGGATTTCATCATATCATCGACAAGTTCTTGGAGTTGGTACTCCCGTTTCCATTCTAGTTTTTGTTCTGCTTTGCTCGGGTCACCGAGGAGAAGATCGACTTCGGTCGGTCGGAAATAGCGAGGGTCTACCGCTACGACCTCTTTACCGATTTCGACTTGGTAATCGGGATTGGTGCATGAGAGTACGTACCCTTTTTCATCCACTCCCTCTCCGCGAAACTCTAAAGTGATTCCGGCATACTCAAATGACATCCGGACAAAATCACGGACAGTCGTTGTCGTACCTGTCGCGATTACCCAATCTTCAGCCTCTTCGGCCTGGAGGATCATCCACATCATCCGAACGTAGTCTTTGGCATGTCCCCAGTCACGTTTGGCATCGAGGTTCCCCAGATAAAGTTTATCCTGAAGCCCTAATGCGATTTTGGATGCGGCACGGGTGATTTTGCGGGTGACGAATGTCTCTCCTCGTACGGGAGACTCGTGATTGAAGAGGATTCCGTTGCACGCAAACATGCCGTACGCTTCACGGTAGTTGACGGTGATCCAGTAGGCGTACATTTTAGCCACGGCATAAGGAGAACGGGGATAGAAAGGGGTGGTTTCTGATTGGGGAGTCTCTTGAACTTTGCCGTAAAGCTCTGAAGTAGATGCTTGATAAATTTTAGTTTTTTGGCTCAGTCCTAAAAGCTTAACCGCTTCGAGGATACGGAGAGTCCCTGTGCCGTCTGCATTAGCAACGTATTCGGGTGTCTCAAAGCTGACGTGAACATGACTCATAGCGGCGAGATTATAGATCTCATCGGGCTGTACTTCTTGGATGATACGGGTAAGATTCATACTGTCGGTCATATCACCATAATGCAAAAATAAATTTCGGTTATCGACATGGGGGTCTTGGTAGAGGTGATCGATACGGTCGGTATTAAAAAGAGATGTTCGACGCTTGATGCCATGGACGATGTACCCTTTTTTGAGCAAAAATTCGGCTAAATAGCTACCGTCTTGTCCCGTGATACCTGTAATAAGAGCTACTTTTGGGGTACTCATTCATTTCCTTCTCGATTAAAATCATCTTCAATTCTTACAATATCGTCTTCACCGGTGTATTCACCCACTTGCGTTTCGATAATGGTTAGGGGTATTTTACCCAAATTTGCTAAGCGATGGATTTCTCCGGCTTTGATATAGGTGGATTCATTGGGATGGACGGAAAAAGTTTTTTCCCCTACGGTAACGGTAGCGGTGCCGCTGAGGACAATCCAATGCTCATTTCGGTGAAAATGTTTTTGGAGACTGAGCCGTTTGCCCGGTTTTACCATAATGCGTTTGATTTTATACCCCGGGGTATCTTCGAGTACGGTATACGTTCCCCACGGACGATGCGCCGTTCGGTGGATATGGGTGAGTTCAGGATTGGTTTGTTTGTAGTGTTGAACAACCTCTTTGACTTTTTGGGATGAGCCTTTATGACTGATTAAAAGGGCATCTTCAGTATCGATAATAATGAGGTCTTTGACATCAATAAGATTGACCGGTTTGTTCGAGAGGATAAAATTGTTATTCGCATCATTCGGCATTACATCGCTAAGGGCATCAAAACTTCCTACGTCGCTCCACCCGATCGATGAGGGGATCACTTTGACGCGAGTGCTTTTCTCCATAACGGCGTAATCGATACTTTCATCCGGAATGGCGTTCATATCTTCGTAAGAAATTTTGGTCATTTCTTCATGTGTTGCATTGGTGTACGCTTGAGTGGATGCATCAAAAATAGCAGGACTCCATTTTTGCAATTCATCCAAAAAGCGACCTGCTTTGAAACAGAACATCCCGCTGTTCCAATAATAATTTCCGGAATTTACGTAAAGTTCTGCTGTTTTGAGATCCGGTTTTTCATGGAAAGCTTTTACATCCTCACCAGAGGCTTCGATGTATCCAAATCCAGTTTCGGGGAATGTCGGGGTAATGCCGAATGTCACTAAATAATCGTCTGATGCCAACTTGGCTGCTTGGGTGATAACTTGAACATAAGCGTGCTGATCTTTGATAAGATGATCGGATGGGGTTACAAGGACGATTTCGTCTGGATCGAGGGACATACATGCCAGTGCAATGGCGGGGGCGGTATTGCGTCCTACGGGTTCAAGGATATACCTATTATTAGCCTGATTGATCTCCTCAAGTTGATTAAAAGCGAGAAAATATTGTTCAGAATTAGAGACGATGAGCTGTTTATCACATACAGCACTATTACGCTCAACGGTGAGTTGAAAGAGCGATTTGTCCTCAAAAAGTTTAACGAACTGTTTGGGCATTAGAGTACGGCTGATAGGCCATAACCTCGTTCCAGATCCCCCGCATAAAATAATATTGGTCATACATTTTTCTCCCACTCCAGTGCTGTTTTACAAATGAGTGCCAAATCATCATAGTGAGGTACCCATGCAAGAGTATTTTTGATTTTTGTGTTATCGGAAATGAGAAGAGCAGGGTCACCTGAACGGCGTGGAGAAGTCTCTACGGTAAAATCAATAGAACTGATTTTTTTCATTGTTTCAATAACTTCATACACACTAAACCCATGACCGTATCCGCAATTAAAAATATCGCTTCGGTTCCCATGCGATAGATATTCAAGAGCTCGAAGATGAGCGGAAGCAAGATCATCGACATGGATATAATCACGAATACAGGTACCATCGGGGGTGTCATAATCGGTTCCGAATACGGAGATTTTTCCCCGCTGAGCTAGAGCTGTTTGTGCGGCGACTTTGATCAGATGGGTGGCATTAGGGAAGCTTTGTCCGATTCGATTGTGTATGTCGGCCCCGGCGACATTGAAGTAGCGTAAAATAACAAAATGAAAAGCAGAATTTGCATCAGCCGTATCTTGCAATACGCGCTCACTCATGAGTTTACTCATTCCATAAGGATTAATCGGAACGGTAGGGGTCGTTTCGTTTACGGGGACGATTTCCGGTTCGCCATAGACGGCGGCAGTGGAGGAAAAAATGAATTTTTGTACCCCATATTCATTACAGAGTTTTATGAGATTGGTAGTATTGACGGTGTTATTCATATAGTACTTAAGGGGATTTACAACCGACTCAGGGACGACAATCGAAGCGGCAAAGTGCATGACGGCATCAAAACGGTTAGCCAAAAATATTTTTTCAACTTCGACAAAATTGGATAAATCGGTACGGTAAAAGCGAAGATCCCCATTTTTGGAGGTGAGAGCTATGTGTTCTAACGTATCAAGTGTTGCTTGATGCCCGGTAGAGAGGTTGTCGATAATAGTAACATCATGGCTGGTTTCTTCAAGTAGTTGTTTAACAACATGACTACCGATATATCCGGCTCCACCGGTCACTAAAATATGCATAGGTTAAGCCTTTAATTGATCATATCTATTTAAGTAACATTAATTATATCAAATAGTGTATTGTAACCTTCTTCAAGAGCTATGAGGGAACTTCTTAACAGTTATTTTTTTAATCCCGTTTAAACAAACATATTGCTTATTGTCTGCGCTTTTATTATGAATAAGATAATTGGTATGCGCTTGTTCTTGGTTGAAGTTCTTTTTATGGTACAAATGAACCAAATTTGCGCTGTATCTACAAGATTTTACTTCTATACCGATCCCCTTTAAGCGCATAGCCACATCTGTATCTTCCCCGTAGGTCGGAGCTATAAAATTTTCATCAAAACCATTTATTTTTAGTAAGTCATTTTTATAACACGACCAATTACAGCCTAGAAGAAAGTTTACCTTTCTGCGAAGTAATTTTGATAATGGATTTTTTGCATTTATATAAAACATCTCTTCAAGATGTCGCGTTTTAAATTTTAGCAGAGTAGGTAAATTTCTGAAATAATGATTTGTTAAATCATGAAAATGGATAGTTTTTCGTCTGATTTCATGTGATAATGATTCATTAAACTCTATCCGTCTTCCGGCTAAAATGGTATTTTCTTGAGATAACAATAGGTGATTTTCAATAAATGTACTATAGGGCAAACAATCACCATCGATAAAAATAAGATAGTTACTTTTTGCCGCAACTACAGCACGATTTAATGCTCTATTTTTTCTCCAACCTACATCTTCTTGAGTTAGATGAATTACGTTTAAATTTGGAAATTTAACTTTCGCGTGAAGGATAAAAGATGCCATGTCGGGATTGTCGCCATCTTCTGAAATAATGACTTCAGTGGGTTTAACCGTTTGCTGATCGACACATTCAAGAATCAGATTCAAGGCTTCCGTGTCTTTGTAGACAGAGATAATGAGTGTTGAAGTGGGATATTTCATATCATTGACCCTATCGGTCGGTGTATTTTTTCAAATACCACTCTATCGTTTTCACGATTCCCGTATCAAAAGTCTCTTCGGCACTCCACTCGAGTTCCGTTTCAATTTTTGTTGCGTCGATAGCATAGCGGCGATCATGTCCTGCTCGGTCTTCGACATAGGTGATTTGCTTTTTATAGCTTTTGGCATCATGGCGTGGTTGCATCGTATCAAGCAATGTACAGATGCGCTCGGCAATTTGATTATTATTGCGTTCGTTGCGTCCTCCGATATTGTACACTTCGCCGCTTCGTCCGCTGTGGTAGACGAGATCGATCCCTTTACAGTGGTCGAGGACATAGAGCCAGTCACGGATATTTTTACCGTCACCGTAGATAGGAATATTTTCACCTGAAAGTGCTTTGCGAATAATGGTCGGGATCAGTTTTTCATCATGTTGTTTCGGACCGTAGTTATTGGAGCAGTTGGTGATAACCGTGTTCATCCCATAGGTGTGGTGATAGCTACGAACAATCATATCGCTTCCCGCTTTAGAAGCGCTGTAGGGGCTATTAGGGGCGTAGGAGGTTTCTTCGGTGAACAGACCGCTCTCTCCGAGAGTTCCGTACACTTCATCGGTGCTGATATGGTGGAAACGGCAATCCTCGTAACCTATTTTATAGACAAACGGTTTCTCCATCCAGTGTTTATAGGCGACATCGATGAGGGTAAAGGTTCCGTTGACGTTGGTTTGAACAAATACCCCCGGATTTTTGATGGAGTTATCGACATGGCTCTCTGCAGCAAAATGGATAACACCGTGAATATCGTAGGTTTCAAAGAGTGATTCGACAAGCTCCCGATCACAGATGTCTCCTCGCACAAAAATATGTCGATCATTGTTTTGAACTTCAGAGAGATTTTCAATATCCCCGGCATAGGTAAGGAGATCAAGATTGACAAGTCGTACTTCGGGATATTTTTGGAGGAAATAGGGAACAAAGTTGCTCCCGATAAATCCGGCGCATCCGGTGACTAGAATAGTTTTCATGATTGGGCTCCTAGTTCTTGTAAACATGCCTGAAGAGAATCTCTCCAATAAGGGATGATGATTCCGAAGTCGGCTTTGATTTTTGTTTTGTTGAGAAGTGAATAATGGGGACGCACTGCCGAAGTCGGATATTGATCGGTTGTGATCGGATTGACCTGACACTCTATAGTGGAGAGTTCAAATATCGTCTGAGCAAAATCGTACCAGCTGGCAACACCCTCATTAGCGTAGTGATAGATTTGGGGTGATTCATTCTTGATACGGGGGAGAATCTCTAAAATAGTTTGCGCTAAATCCCGCGCATAGGTCGGAGTTCCTACCTGATCGAAAATGACACCGAGAGTATCTCGTTCACGACCTAAACGGAGCATTGTCTTGAGAAAATTGTTACCGAAAATCGAATAGACCCATGAGGTTCGAATAATGATCGTATTGGAAGGTGCTACAGAGAGGATCGCATTTTCCCCATCACATTTTGTTTTTCCGTACATCCCTTGCGGATTAGTAGGATCGCTTTCGACATACGGGCGGTGATTCATCCCATCAAAGACATAATCAGTAGAAATGTGGATCAAGGTACAGTTTTGTTTTTTAGCAATTTTTGCCAGCATATCGACAAATCGGTGATTCACCGTCTTGGCAAGGTCTGCTTCGCTTTCAGCTTTATCTACTGCCGTATAGGCGGCACAGTTGATAATCGCATCAAAAGTATGATCATCGAAAAAATTTTCCATTTTGCACAGATTGCTAAGGTCAAGTGTTGTTCTATCGGTAAAGGTAAATTCGTATTGCGGATACAGCGTACTTAATGTTCGAATCTCTGAGCCTAATTGCCCGTTAGCCCCCGTTATGAGAATATGTTTATTCATAGAGATTAATTCCAAAATTAAACAAATCTGCATCGTTTAATAAGGGTTGCTTGGTATCTTTAGCGGATAGTTGCAGTTGAGCGTTTTCTACAATCCAATCAAGTTTCAATGCCGGATCATCAAAAGCAATCCCTCGATCACACTCAAGATTGTAGTAATTGTCCACTTTGTAGGCGAATGTGCAAGTTTCGGAGAGGACGACGAACCCGTGGGCAAACCCACGTGGAATTAACATTTGCCGTTTGTTCTCTCCACTGAGTTCTACCGTGACATGATGACCGAAGGTGGGTGATCCTTTGCGGATATCAACGGCTACATCAAGAACACTTCCCTCGATAACTCGTACCAGTTTAGTTTGCGCATAGGGTGGAAGCTGGTAATGCAGACCCCGTAAGACCCCATAACTGCTTGATGACTCGTTATCTTGACAAAAAGAGATAGTAAACCCTAAAAATTCTTCGAGTTTATCGGCGCGAAACGTCTCGACAAAATAACCGCGTGCATCACCGTGTATTTTCGGGTTAATGATCACAACATCTGGTATTTCAGTACGTGTAAACGTCATACGAGAGTTTTTCCTTCGTTGGCCCTGCGGATCAGATATTGACCGTACTGGTTTTTACTCAAAGGCAACGCCAGCTTTAAAAGTTTTTCTTTTGTTATGTAGCCCATCTCATAGGCGATCTCTTCGATACAAGCAACTTTGAGCCCTTGGCGGTTTTCGATGGTTTGGATAAACATACTGGCTTCGAGTAACGACTCATGTGTTCCCGTATCCAGCCAAGCGTAACCGCGTCCCATAAGTTCAACTTTGAGGGAATTTTGCGCTAAATACGTTTGATTGACGGTGGTGATTTCCAGCTCACCCCGCTCGCTAGGCCGTACATTCTTGGCGATTTCGACAACACTGTTGGGGTAAAAATAGAGACCTACGACGGCATAGGAGCTTTTAGGCAACGCCGGTTTCTCTTCGATAGAGAGGACATTTCCCTCAGCATCAAATTCTACAACACCATAGCGTTCCGGATCTTTTACTCTGTAACCGAATACCGTCGCCTTGTTCTCTTCCGTGACATTGCGAACGGATTGAGCGAGCATTTTTATAAGACCGTGTCCGTGAAAAATATTATCACCTAAAACGAGACAGACATCGTCATTACCGATAAAATCGGCACCGAGGATAAATGCTTGAGCCAATCCATCAGGTGAGGGTTGGACGCAATACTCAAAACGCATCCCGATATCGCTTCCGTCTCCTAAGAGTTCTTCAAAGCGGGGAAGATCGGTTGGGGTAGAGATGATAAGCACTTTCGTGATTCCGGCAAGCATAAGTACGGAGAGAGGGTAGTAGATCATCGGTTTATCGTAAATGGGGACGAGCTGTTTGCTGACCCCTTTGGTAATCGGATAGAGACGTGTACCGCTACCGCCGGCTAAGATAATCCCCTTCATATAACCCCACTCTCTCTTTTATTAATGTAATTATAGTCAAAAAAGATTATAGGCCGATTTAATCAACTTTGAGGCTAATTTCGCGATAATACGGTTATGAAAATACTAATTATTGACCAAGTCGGATTTCAGCTCCAAACCCGAAAAATGCTCTTAGAAGATGCTATAACAAATTGTACTGTTGACACCGCATCTAGTTTGGGTGAAGTCTTTATCTCCTATCAAAAAGATACCTATGATGTTGTCGTGGTTGACCATGGGATTGAAAACGGTCAGCAATGTGTGGATCATATTATACAAACCTCTCCCTCTCAGCCCATCTTGGTTGTCAGTATTGCAATCCATTGTGTGATAAGCCGTTGTGAAGATTGTGTCAATAACCATCAGATTCGTCGTTTATTTAACCCGACGCCGATTAAAAATATTATTCGGTTGATAGAGGGCTTTAGAGGGTATTCTTGTGATCATTATGATTCTGAGACGAATAAAATACGTTAAAGTGTGAGTTGTTTAAGAGAAGGGGGGGGGTGGCTCCGAATGCTGGATTCGAACCAGCGACCAAGTGATTAACAGTCACCTACTCTACCGCTGAGCTA
>NZ_MIBU01000052.1:0-2638 GCF_001830725.1 Sulfuricurvum sp. RIFOXYD12_FULL_44_77 | reverse complement strand
CAAGTGATTAACAGTCACCTACTCTACCGCTGAGCTAATCCGGAATGTTTATGAGGGCGCAATTATACGCTATGTTACGTTGATTGTCAATAAAAAATGGGGCTATTTAGAGCGTTTCCGGTGAATATTTTCGGAAGGGGAGAAAAAGTTTACGTTTGAACGTTCAATTTGGGCAATTTTGCCTTGATTTAGGAGATCAGTAAATCGTTTTTTTGACTCACTGTCGAAAAGGGCATCGATATCATCCATCGTTAGCGGGCGTTTATCAAGGGTAGTAAGAATCTCCTCATCGCTGTAGCTGCTTGGGCTTGCGGCGGCATGAGTACGGGATACGATATGAATCGGCAATGTAGGATCAAAACGGCAAGAGAGGAGATAGAGCTCCTCAAAGCTCAATCCCTGTACGGGATAAGCAGGAGGGCGGTCAATGGTACCGATATCGATACGATCACAAGAGATTGGGAGCAGGGCACGCTCAAGTGCTTCTGTCTCGCTTAGTGAATCATTGACCCCTTTGACAAACAATATCTCTAAAAACAATTTTCCCTCAAATGCATGTGAAAATCGGGTGATGCTCTCGATGATTCTGCTGATTTCAATCCCCTCGGCAGGGCGATCGATTTTTTTAAACGTTTCGGGGGTGGCTGCGTCGAGTGAGAGTTTGACTTGGTCAAATTTTAAAAGGGTAGTGAATACTTCAGGCTCATTCAAGCAAGCACTGTTAGAGAGGATGAGCGTTTGAATATCACCTTTGATTTTGTTGATTTCATCAACAAGGGTATCAAGATGGGGGTACATTGTCGGTTCACCGTTTGCGGTGATGGTTATAACGTCAATAGAGGGGTGTTTTGAGAGTGACTCTTTTAAATCGGCGATGATGCTCTCTTTGGGAGTAATGGTGTGCTGGTGTGCCATTGCGGGCGCAGGGGCGAGCTCACAGTAGAGACAGTCAAAATTGCATTGTTTACCCGAACTGGATAGGTCGATCCCGAGCGATGTACCGAAACGTCGCGAGTGGACAGGACCGAAGATGGAAGACATTATTTTTTACTTACTCTTTGGCATTCGCGAACGAAGTGTTGCGCATTTTCAACCGGAACATCGGGAAGAATCCCGTGACCGAGATTAAAAATGTGACGACGGCCACCCATAATCTCTTGGATCGCTTCAACACACGCGGTCGTTTGCTCTTTTGAGTACAAACGGCACGGCTCCATGTTCCCTTGAAGGACATAGCGATCCCCGAGTTTCTCTTTCGCAAGTGCCATAGGGGTGCTCCAGTCGACACCGAAAACATCGAAATTTCCGTAGACTTTATCCAAAAAGGCTGGGATCCCTTTTGGGAACATAATGACAGGAACATGAGGGTATTTCTCTTTGAGGTACTCAGCGATTTCGACCATGTAGCTCCATGAGAACTCATCGTATTTACTCGGTTCGATCGCCGCAGCCCAGCTGTCGAAGATTTGGACGACATCGATCCCCGATTGGATCTGTTTTTCCATGTAGAGCTTGACTACATCGGTCACTTTACGGAGAATTTTGTGGAGAAGTTCAGGGTTAGAGTACATCATCTTTTTACAGATGTTATACGTCTTTGTCCCTTGCCCCTCGATCATATAGGTTGCGAGTGTCCACGGTGCCCCCGTGAATCCGATAAGGGCTTTGTTATCGCCGCGCGCATCGAGCTGTGTGCGCAAGATTTTGATGGTTTCATAGACATACGTGAGTTTAGACGCTGCTTCTTCACCGCCGATAAGTTCATTCAAATCTTCTTCGGTTGCAATCGGTTTTTCAAAAACGGGACCTTCCCCTTTGATGAAGTCGAGTTTCATCCCCATTTCATTCGGAACGACCAAAATATCGCTGAACAAAATCGCCGCATCAACTCCGACGAGATCTACAGGCTGAATGGTGACTTCCGCAGCCATGTCAGGGGCGTGGCAAAGGTTGAGGAAGTTTCCGGCACGTTTGCGCACTTCCATATACTCAGGGAGATAGCGTCCCGCTTGGCGCATCATCCAAACTGGGGTATACGGAGTCTCTTTACCGAAACACGCATCAACGAAAATCTTACTCATGGTGACCTACTTTGCTCAAAAAATAAAGACCGACGGCAACGGCTGTGATCGAGAGTGCTAGATAAAGGAGCTCTAATGCTCCCGTGAATACGGTATGTCCCACTTTTTGGAAAAAGCCGACGACGAGTACCATCACGATAACTTTGGAAATTTTATCTTTAAGCTGGTCGAGTGAATGAACCGCCAAAAGTTGGTTTTCTTTGCCGTGTTCATCTTTTGCCGGGTCGATATCGGAGATGAAAAGCTCATATAAACCGAACGAGAAGATGATCATAACGACACCGATAAGGTACAAGTCAACCGCACCGATGATGCCGCCGACAACTGTTTCATGGAACCCCTCTGGGTGTGCATGGGTCACATAGGTATTAATAACATACGATGTCGTGTAAAAAATATCAAAACTGGCAATAGCAAATAGCACAATAGCACCCAGTAATCCAAACACGACGGCTAAGATGATGATGAAACGTGAACTCCAAAGCCCTTTTTCGAACAATGTTTCAATGAAACTCATATTATTCTCCTTGCATCTCTACCCATTTTTGGGCGATTCG
>NZ_MIBU01000051.1:11392-17553 GCF_001830725.1 Sulfuricurvum sp. RIFOXYD12_FULL_44_77 | reverse complement strand
ATCGTAAACAACAACTCCATAATTGTCATCTATCCGATAAAAACGCGAATCGGCTGTAATAATCAACTCATCGAGGCGTGCGAGATGGACATAGCTTTTTTTGCCGATTTTGATCCCGTTCTCGAGAAAAAACCGCTTGAGATTGACAAATTTGATGTCATTCACAAATTTATATTCAAACTGATTGTACAGCCTCATTTTTTTGTATCCAAAAATATGACTGTCTATCCCCAGCTGTGTCGCGGCATATTGGGTCGGAAGATATCCAGAGAGATCGGTAAGATCTTCTTCAATATGGGAATATTTGGGGGGGAGGGTGTATTTTTCCAGAAATACATAACGGTTAAGTTTAATATGTCGGGTATCGTTCCAATACTGATATGCCGGCGATGAGATATCAAGCTTTGTGTATACCTCTTTCCAAAGCCAGTGTTTGTCTAGTGTTGTATAGAGGGTAGACATCGTTACTCGTCGTGATCCGGATCGCTAAACGCCAATCGTCTAGCGTACATAAAGCGATCTCGGTAATACGCTTTTTGGATTGAATCATATTGAACTTTTTTAGCGGCAAAGGAAGCGTGAATTATTTTTCCATCACCTGCATAAATGGCCACGTGGGATGGATCTGATTTGTAGGTGCGATAAAAGAGCAAATCGCCCACTTGCAAATCATCCAAGCTGACATTTTCACCTAATAGTGCCTGCTCCGATGCACTACGCGGAAGAGAGACGCCAAACGGTCGGTACACTTGCTGCGTAAAACCTGAGCAATCGGTACGCCCTCCCTCTTTATCTCCAAAACCATAAGGAGTTCCGAGAAAATCTTTCGCACGTGAAAGGACTTTTTCTTTAACAGTTTTAAAATTTTTGATAATTTTTTGCGGTACGTTTTTAGGAACTTCCGCCACCTTGACATCATCCGGACAAAGTTGCGCGGAAATGATGGGAGCAGGCTTAGTAACCACTAAAAAAGGTTTTGTCTCTTCTCCGATTAAATCGGTATCGACTTTGGTATTTTTAAGGACCGTCGTCTCTAGTGCAGCAACCGATTTAACGGCCGGTTCGGGTGCTTGAATCGGTTTAACAACTAAGATTTTAGGGAGTTTTTTTGTAAACGATAGGTCATCGTCATTAAGAGAATCGTTTGTTTTTTTTAATTCTCGTTCGTATTCTAAAAAGAGGGAAGGTTCCCGCCGTTGTAAATCAGCAAGAGCCGAAGTTGTCAGTAAAATCAGTGATAACACTGTGCGCCTTATCAGCATTAACCCTCCTCATTTTTCTGCGTTGTAGTCATTATAGATTAAAAAGCTTTAGTTTTTTTTATAATCCGCTAATTTAACGGAGCGTTATGGTACACTTTCTTCAAAAACGAACGGATAATCAGCATTATGAGAGAAGCAATTGTATTACTCAATATGGGCGGCCCCAACAATTTAGGTGAAGTTGAGATGTTTTTGCACAACATGTTCAACGATCCCTATATTATACGTACAAAAAGCTCTCTCTTACGTCGGTTTATTGCCGGGATGATTACATTAACACGCGCTGAAAAATCTCAAGATATCTATCGGCAAATCGGAGGAAAGTCTCCTATTGTCGAACATACAAAAAAAGTCGTTCAATCGCTTCAAGAGGTTGTCGGAGAGAATATTATTGTTGATTTTGTTATGCGCTACACCCCGCCTATGGCAAACGAAGTCACGCAACGGCTAAAAGAGCAGGGGATAGATAAAGTATACCTTATCCCTCTCTATCCGCAATACTCTTCTACCACGACTCAATCGTCACTGGATGATTTCGAAACAGCTGCCCAGAAAATCGGCTGGGATGTCATTACGGTTGAGATTAAACATTTCTTTGCCCATAAAACCTACAATCTATGCTTGTTAGACCGGATTAAAGAGGCTTTGAATGACGATCATGCCGAATCATTCGATCTTATCTTCTCAGCACATGGACTCCCTCAAAAAATTGTCGACCAAGGTGATCCGTATCAACGGCATGTAAAAGCCCATGTTGAACTACTTAAAACGTTGATGCAAGAGAAAGGGTTCAATTTTAACGCTATCCATTTAGCTTATCAATCGAAAGTAGGGCCGATGAAATGGCTTGAACCTTCATTGGAAACAGCTTTATGCGAACTCCAAAACAAGCGGGTTATCATCGTTCCGATCGCATTTACCATCGATAATTCTGAAACCGATTTTGAACTCTCTATGGAATATGCGGAAGTAGCCCAGAAAATCGGCTATGAAGCGTATCGTGTTTGCCGTTGCCCGAATGAGCATCCGCTCTTTGTTCAAACCCTTAAAGAACTCTATGAAAAAATGAAATAAATGCGACATATTGCACTTTTTGATATGGACGGTACCCTGATCGATTCGGGATTGGACATTACCCTCTCTATCAACCATGTCCGCGCTTCCTACTACAATCTTGATCCCCTGAGTGTTCAAGCTGTTATTGATGCGATTAATGCGCCCGAACGTAATTTATCGGAGATTTTTTACGGGCAATCCCACTATGAAGCACGGGCGAAGGAACTGTTTGAAACCCATTATTTTGATCAGTGTATTCAAAATGTCACCCCCTATCAAGGGATTCGTGAACTTTTGAGTGCACTTTATGACAAGAATGTCATTATGGGAGTTGCCACCAATGCACCGAGTATTTTTGCTAAACGGATGCTAAAACATTTGGAATTGGACTCTTTTTTTCAACTTATTATCGGGGCGGATGATGTTGATCTGCCTAAACCTCATCCGCAAATGCTCCACCGTCACCTCGATCACTACCATTATAATTTCGGTACGGATTATGCTTTAATGATCGGTGACAACTCAAAAGATATGGAAGCCGCTCAAAAAGCCGGAATTACTAGTGTATTTGCAGGATGGGGTTTTAGTTCGAAGGGAGATGGGGATTATTTTGCCTCATCGCCGCAATCCTTATTTGATATTATCACTACAAAAAAAGGTACAGTATGATTAGCGTCGATTTATTGCTCATTATTATCGCTATGTCGCTATTGTTTTTACGACATACCGCTGTCTATAAAGACCCTAGTAAAATCAATTATACCCCCGTCGTGTTTGCCTTGGGCTTCATAGGAGCACTGTTACACTTCATCCTCAGCCCTGCCATCGATATGAGTCTCATCAAAGAGTCCCTTTTGTCTTTAAGTGTAGGAATTCTCCTCTCTAGCATAATGAGCATAATGAATCAGACGGTATCGGTCATAAATACCCATACCGATCGTTTGCGTCTTACTGAAATCACGGATGAAATAACCTCCTTATCCGCTTCAGTAACCATCTTGAAAGATCGCCTCGAGCTTATCACCCAAATGGAAGGTTCTACCCATGACCAAATACGGCATGTTTTTAAAGAGGAGTTTGATGCACTGGGTGTTATCCAGACGAACCAAAAACACTTTATCTCTAAAATCGAATCTCTTTTGGCACAACAGCAAAGTGCTATGGGGAAATTTGAAGAGTTTACCCTCTCAGAACTTCCAAGTTTAGATAACGTGGTTCACCGCCACATCGATCTACTCCGTGTTGCGGAACAAGATCACTTCAATCACCTCAAAACTATCGTCAGAGAGAGCAGTGAGGATCAAAAAGAACTCCGTACCCAGATCCAAGAGTTACATAATCTCGTCATTCAACTCTCTCATCACCAAAATCCGGATCATACCATCACCGTATTGCAAAAAGAGCTCGATCGTATCGTCCATGATTTCTCCCATCATCTTCAAACGCTGGGGGCAAAAAGCGAATCGATTGTCACCTCGTTACTGGAAAACGACTCCTTACTGCGCGGCTCACGCGAACAAAGTGAACTGATTATGCAGCAAATGGTTCTCTCCTCTAAACAGATGCGTGAAATGACCTCTCACTCCAAAGAGCTTTCCGACTCGTTGGTACCCCTCTCTCGCCTTTTTTCCTCGGCTGAAACACTCCATAAAGAGTTTGTTCTGGCTAAAGGGAAACTCAGTGAGTTGATTGTTACCCTCGAATCGTATGAGCGTCACGAATACCGCGCTATTCGTCAAAGCTTGGAAGAGGTTGCGGCTGAAGCAACCGCACAGATGCAGTTATTCGTTCAAACGCTTCAAACAAAAGAGTCTCATCCCCTAATAGAAGCGAAAAGTGTCCAAGAGTTAGCAAGCAAAGTGAAACTTCATAAGAGCTATTTGGGAGAAAACCAAGAATAAAGACCATATAATGACAAAAAAATAAGGTTTTTAGTCAATGATAGAATTTTACGAACTCCTCGATGATGAAAATGTACCGTATCGCTGTGATATAGAACTCGATCTCATCGAAGAAGCCCCTCAAGAGGAACGTCCTTGGCTCCTGTGGCTTTTCGTCAAAGCCGACAGCGTTACAGACGCCTTAGAAGCGTTTAGCAATGATTTAATTGCTACCCTTAATACTTCACTGGATGCCCTTTTTGCAGGAAGAGTGATGAAAGAGGGGTGGGCTGAATTTTATTTCTATGCACCGCAATCCAAACGGTTCGAAAACATCAGCTCTGAGGTAATGAGCCGCCATGGGGGATACGTCTATGAACGCGGTTCGTCCAAGGACAGCAAATGGGAGATGTACAGCGACAATCTCTATCCTGACGCCTATGGACTTTTGAGTATTCAAAACCGTCACACCATTACCGCTCTCGTCGAAGCCGGAGATGATCTCTCACTACCTAGAGAAGTTGAACACTATCTTTTTTTCCAAACCAAAAGCTCTATGGAACGTGCAGTTGCGCAACTTGCTTCACACGGCTACACGGTCAAAGACTACGCTACCGATGATGAGAGCGATTACGCCTATGGGGTAGTCCTTCTCAAAACAGAAGCTATCACCCCCGATTTGGTTGAAGAGACAACGACATCGTTGTATGAATCGGCAATCCAAGAACACGGACTGTATGAGGGATGGAGTACGGTACTTGCTGGAGAAGACAATGGCGCTTAATAAACCGCGTTATACACTTTTTAAAAATACTACGTATGCGTTGAACGGCCTTGTAGAAATAACAAAAAATGAAAAATCGTTTCGTCTTCAAATCGTTTTATTTGTTGCAGGTATCATTGTCGCTTGCTCTTTACCGATTGATTTTGTCTCTAAAGCAATACTTGCCGTCTCACTGTTTATCCCTCTCGTTGCCGAGGTCATTAACAGCGCGATTGAGCGAGCGGTTGACTTGGTCACGTTTGAACATCATGAACTAGCAAAGAGGGCAAAAGATGCCGGTGCGGCATTGGTATTCCTCTCTCTGAGTATGCTGGCTGTTATCTGGGGTGTTACCCTTTATCGAGCATTTAATCTGTAACGTTTTTACCTCTCCCGTCATTCCATATAGAATAATTAAATAGGCAAGATAATAAAAATACGGGTCATGTATTCAATCTTCGTTTTCGAGTAATATTTTTTTTAAATGTTTGTAGTATAATACACAAAATAGTATGTATTTAAAAAGGAGTCTTTTATGATTGCCTACGCTCGTGATGAGATTATCCCCGCTACCGAAGTAGCCCGCAATTTTTCTTCCGTATTTAAAAGTCTCGTTGATGGCGCGAAAGATAGAATTGCCATCGCTAAAAACAACAAACTTGAACTCGTCGTTTTGCCGATAGAGGAATACGAACGTCTAAAAGATATCGCCGATTTAGCTGAACATATCGAAATTTACAAAACAGTTACCGAACGTACAGCTAAAGAGACAGGGGTGCGTATCGCTCTTGATGATATGATGAATCGCTTTGGGATTAATAAAGCTGATGTACGCGATTGAATTTTTTCCTGAAGTCGAAAATGACCTCAAAGCACTCGATCACCGTGTCCGAGTGCTAGTATTCAAACAACTGCACAAACTGGCGCAATCGCCACAGCTTGGTGATCTCCTCGGTAATAAATCGGGAATGGATCTAACTGGTTGTCGAAAAATGTACGTCGATCATAAACGGGTTCGTATTGTGTACCGTATCCTCGAAGAGGTTATTATCGTTGAAATCATAGCGATAGCCGCGCGTGATGAAATGGCCGTTTACCGTGAAGCAGCCCAGAGATTAAATTAACTTCGTTACCTGTAACAATTTCGTAAGAGAATTTTCTCTATAATCACACTATATTTCAATCAGGGGTTTGCTATGG
>NZ_MIBU01000051.1:9707-11378 GCF_001830725.1 Sulfuricurvum sp. RIFOXYD12_FULL_44_77 | reverse complement strand
TGCTATGGCAACTGTACTTATTATCGGCGCCGGCGGAGTAGGGCGCGTTGTGGCACATAAATGTGTCATGAACAACCAACTATTTGATCGTATCATTTTAGCAAGCCGTAGTATCTGGCGCTGTGAAGAGATCCAAAGTGAGCTTCCAGCAGGTGCACTCGAAATTACAACGGTGGATGCGGATCATACCGATGAAGTGATCGCTTTGATCCAAAAATATTCTCCTGATGTTTTGATCAATGTTGCGCTTCCCTACCAAGACCTTACGATCATGGATGCGTGTATCGCAACCAAAACCTCTTATCTCGATACGGCTAACTACGAGCATCCGGATGAAGCGAAGTTTGAATACAAACTCCAATGGGAGAGAGACGCTGCATTTAAAGAAGCGGGGATTATGGGATTACTCGGAAGCGGATTCGATCCGGGTGCAACCAATGTTTTCTGTGCCTATGCTCAAAAACACTATTTTGATGAGATCCATACGATCGATATTCTCGACTGTAATGCAGGGGATCACGGTTATCCGTTTGCAACCAACTTCAACCCTGAGATTAACCTCCGTGAAGTGAGCGCAAAAGGGCGATATTGGGAAAATGGTGAGTGGATTGAAACCGCACCGATGGAGATTATGCAGGTGTGGGATTATCCTGAAGTAGGGCCAAAAGACAGCTACCTTCTTTACCACGAAGAGATGGAATCGTTGGTAAAACATATCAAAGGGCTCAAACGTATCCGCTTTTTCATGACATTCGGTCAAAGTTACCTTACCCACATGAAATGTCTCGAAAACGTCGGTATGCTCGGAATCGAACCGGTTGAGCATCAGGGGATGAAAATCGTCCCTATGGAATTTTTGAAAACCTTGCTCCCTGATCCTGCATCACTCGGTCCTCGAACCAAAGGGAAAACGAATATCGGTATTGTTGCCGAAGGGCTCAAAGACGGCAAAAAACGAAAAATCTACATCTATCAAGTCAAAGATCATGAAGCGTGCTACGCCGAAGTAAAATCCCAAGGGGTATCGTATACGACGGGTGTCCCTGCCGTTATCGGTGCGAAATTGATGGTACAGGGTATCTGGAGCGGACAAGGTGTCTTTAATATGGAGCAACTTGATCCTGATCCATTTATGGATGAAATGAATACTCAAGGGCTTCCTTGGAATGTCATAGAGATGGAGTGCTAATCAAAGCGCTTCTTTTCAGCAACCTTTCTCGTAAAGGGCAATCGTGAATCTTAACCCCAATCAGCAAATGGCTTTTGACGAAATGGGTATGGCAGAAAAAGTTGCTATCTTGATGATGCAGCTGGGTGAAGACACCACGGCTACTATCTTTTCTCGAATGAATGTCGAAGCAATTACCGAAGTTTCAAAATTCATAGCCTCTAACCGCTCTGTAGAAAAAAATATCGGAGCAGCTGTTTTAGAAGAGTTTTACGCCATTATCCAATCCAACCAATACCTCAATACGGGCGGTCTCGATTATGCCCGTGAAATTCTCTATAAAGCACTAGGGCCCGAAGAGGCGAAAAAGGTATTAGACCGGTTAAGCAAGAGTATGCAAGGTACTCAAAACTTTGCCTTTCTATCTAAAATCAAACCGCAGCAGCTTGCCGACTTTATTATTAACGAGCATCCTCAAACCGTTGCGTTGATTTTAGCGCATA
>NZ_MIBU01000051.1:0-9694 GCF_001830725.1 Sulfuricurvum sp. RIFOXYD12_FULL_44_77 | reverse complement strand
TGGACCCTTCCGCCGCTGCGGAGACCCTTTATATCTTCCCTGATGATCTGCGTGCCGAAGTGGCCATGCGTATGGCAAAACTCGGGGATATTACTCCGGCTATTATCAAACGAGTGAGTGCCGTTCTCGAATCCAAACTCGAATCTCTCGCCAGCTACAAAGTGGAAGTGGGCGGACCGCGCGCCGTGGCCGATGTCTTCAACCGCCTTGGTGCGAAAGCCTCAAAAGCTACCCTTACCCAAATCGAACAGCTCGATCAGGAACTGGCGGCATCGATCAAAGAGATGATGTTTACCTTCGAAGATATTGTCGATCTTGATGGAAGCAGTATCCGCGAAATCCTCAAAGCGGTGGATAAAAACGATCTTATGCTGGCACTCAAAAATGCGGCGGAAGAGCTTAAAGAGAAGTTCTACGCCAATATGTCTCAGCGTGCCAAAGATGCTTTTGTCGAGGAGCTCCAATTCTTGGGTGCCGTTAAGATGAAAGAGGTAGAAGGTGCTCAGCGTAAAATTGTTGATGCGGTTCAGGCATTGGCAGAGCAGGGTATCTTACAGCTCGGTGAATCTGAAGAGATGCTCGAATAACCTCTTAAATATCCGACTGGCTTATCTCTTCGAGAAAGCGGATAAACATCTGATACTGTTTTTTCTTTTGCGTTGTCGGAGCTTCTGCTGTTTTTTGGCGGTAATGTTCTATCAAAAAGTTTTGAAAGTGTTCAAAATCTGACGAGCTAAGGCGGTGGGTTGAATTAATTTTTTCAATCACATAATGGAGTTTTCTTTTAACAGTCCCTGAAAGTTCATTATCCATATTATTAATCAACGTGTCACACTCAAATAATCCTTGCGCATTGAGAGAGCTTTTGGGTTCTCCTGAACCTTGAGTAGCGAACGGTTTAACCGCGAGAGGTGCATTTTGGTAAAGGTATCGATATTCAGAAAGCAACTTATATTGATGTATTAAGCTATCTGCCGCAGCATCCATACTAAGATAGTAAATCGGAAGTTTCTCGGGGATATGAATAATCGTTTTCCCATTTTGAGATTGCGTCCAAGAGGTTATATTCGCCCCTTTTTGTCGTGCTTTGGCAATGATCTCATCGAGTAAATTTTCGTATGTCGTTTCGGCTGAAGTGTCCGTGGAGTATGTCATAAATCATCACTAAATCTAAAAAGTCTGCGGTAAAAGATTACCGGTATATTGTGTGACGAATGATAGCGGTTTAATCTTACAAATTCGTACTTTTTAATGAATAAAAGTGAGATTCCTTAGATCGTTTCGCGGAAGTTGAATTTGAAATTCGGAACCGTTTGGAAATGAGTGAAGGGTAAGTGATCCTCCAAACTCTTTTTCAATGGTGAGCTGTGCGAAATGCAAGCCGATCCCGAATCCTACCCCTTTATCTTTGGTTGAAAATTTTGGCTCAAAAATCTTTTTATGGATCTCTTCGGGAATTCCTCCTGCTTCATCTCTTATGGAAAAAATATAAGAGTCGTTTTCTGCAACTGCTCGGAACGTAATCGTTTTTTTCCCTTCGATATGATTTCCGAGATAGGCATCGCGTGCATTATTAATAATATTCATGATGACTTCTTCAATATCGGTTTTAAAGCCATAGATTTGTATCTCATCATCCAGAATATCGATTACCAAGTCAATCTCTTCTTTTTGAAATTGCTCGTTAAAAAACACTTTTATGGAATCCGTAAGCTCATGAACGGTGAAAAGCTGTTTGATCCGTTCGTCTTTACCCATATTAAGAATACTTTTAAGGATATCAGACATTCTAGAAACTTGTTGGGAGATGAATTCGCTGCTTTTAATTACTTCAGAGGATTTGACCGCTTTATCAATATTGGCCAATACCATCATATTGATAGCTTCCATACTGATAAGATTGATAGGCTGACGCCACTGGTGGGCAACAATTTGAAGAGTATCCAGAACACGCTTTTGATATGAAGACCGGGTAATTGCCGTGTTATAGTAATTCGTTTTGGCGATGGAGGAAAAAAAACGCTCTAATTGCTTCCATTCCACTCTATTTGTATTTCTAATCAATTCACGCTCCATGCAAACCGTTTGTGCTTCCAACGAAAGGACCTGTGCCAGTTTAGGCTGAAAGCTATCCGTGCAAAGGCAGATTCCCATATTGCCGACAAGTGAGTTATGTGCCAAAAGAGTGTCGCACAACGAACTCGAAAGGGCAGAGATATCGACAATAATTCCTACAATATATTCACTGACCAGAAGCGGAGCATTTAAAGAAATAGGGATGATTTCAAATGATTCTTGAAAAAAGTCGGGAAGTGCTAAGACCCGATCATCTTCAAAAAAATGGAGAATTATAGGGCGTTGTTTTGTCATATCATTTCACTTCATACGGTGCTGCAACGGCATAACCCTGCAGATAATCGATATCAATCGATTTGAGCAATTCAATTTCATTGCTTGTAGAGAGATGGGTGGCTATCGCTTTTGCACCCACGAGATGAATTATATCCACTAATTTTTGAATAATCTGAATAGCTTTTGGCTCGGCATGAATCTGTGCTATCAGATCAGGATGAATTTTAATATAATCGGGTTTTAGCTCAAAAAGGTAGGCAAGGTTAAAATCACCCGAACCAAAACGGTTTAAGATAATTTTATAGCCATTAGCTTTGAGCTTTTTTATAAGCGGGAACATTGAGTTGGATAGACTCTCTTTCGCACGTCCGACAAGTTCAAATGCAACTCTCGAAGTCTCCAATCGGTAACGTTCCGTCCAAAACTGGATGTAGGAGAGGAGTGCGTCATCGTTGAGATCTTCATCTGCTAGACAAACGGTCAATATGGCATTTTTAGGGCTGATTGTATCGTTGAGGCTAAGAGTATTCCGAATCATCGAGCGGGTTATCATCGTCATTTGGTGTGTATTGATAGCAACATTTAAAAAAGTTTCCGGTCCGTATATTTTCTCTTCTTGACGAATTCGAACAAAGCTGTTAAAAATTTCGATATCACCGCTCGATGCATTTACAATCGGCTGAACATAAGGGACAATATTTTCCTCTTCAAGGGCTTGAAAAATCATCTTTAATACTTCTCGACCATGCAAAATAGTCTGATCACGCTCCTCATCACTTTGGGTAACCACCATCACACCGGACGTCTCAGGATGAATAATATTTTCAAGTGCCAAGCGGGAATTGGCCAATAAATTTTCGGTTCCGT
The DNA here is from genome assembly GCF_001830725.1 of Sulfuricurvum sp. RIFOXYD12_FULL_44_77. Lineage (NCBI taxonomy): Bacteria > Pseudomonadati > Campylobacterota > Epsilonproteobacteria > Campylobacterales > Sulfurimonadaceae > Sulfuricurvum > Sulfuricurvum sp. RIFOXYD12_FULL_44_77. Next base: position 6,475 of record NZ_MIBU01000051.1, on the reverse strand, counting down.
ATGCAATGCCAATGGAGAGCGTGGAGTTTAAAATGATCCCTTTTTCTGATGTATGAAAATAGCGTGCAATTGAGACCATATCGTTGGCTAGAACATTGGCAAATTGAAGATTTTGATTTTTTACAACAAGACAAAATTCATCACGGCTGCAACGGTAGAATGTACCTTCTGAATTAATTTTAAGACTCTCTAACAGTGTTCCCAGTTCACTAACGTATTCGTCTGCGTACTCTTCACCTACAAGTTCGTAGATATTGGAGAGATAATTAACCCGTATACGGAGCAAGGCAACCGGATCAGAAAGAGGAGATTGAAAAAATTCTTCCAGTTCGGGAAGCAATTTCCATCGGGTAACGGGATCGGTATGCCGCCGCTTTACAACACTAGATGAGGGGTCTAAAAGAATTTTTTCAAGATACTGGAAAAATTTCGGCATTGAGAGAGGTTTTAGAAGATATCCTTGTACTTCCAATGAAATCGCTTCAGCCATGAAATCGGCATCGTCATGGGCGGAAAGGATAAGAATCGGTTGTGATTTTGAAAGAGCGCGAATCTCTTTTATGACACCAAGTCCCCCTTTTTTTGGGAGTTCAAGATCGGTAATAACAAGGGTAAAGGGTGCATTAGCTTTCAGCTTATTACGGTAGATTTTTAATCCTTCCTCTCCGTCCGTCGCAATAACGCACTCTTTAAAAAACATTTGGACAATTCGTTTGAGCGATTCTGCCAATTCTGGATCATCATCAATAATAAGCACTGACCGGCTGGCACTGTCGATTTGAAGCCGCTGAATGATATTAGACAAAATCTCCCCTTTTCATAATATAACCGAATCCACGGATGTTTTGAATCAAATCCTCTTTAAGTTTTGCTCGGACACGATTGACCAAAGAGCGGATTGTGGAAGATTCGGTATCTTCTCCGTCCCAGATAAAAGATCGGATACTTTCATCGGTCATTATTTGTCCAAGATTACTGACAAATAAAATAATGAGCGAATATTCCCGTTTGGTAAATTGCTGTACTTTGTCGTCATAATAGAGGAGATAGTTTTCTTTATTAAAGGTATAGTGGTTACTCAAATGGATAATCGGATCATTGACCGGCTCGATTTTCGGTTTTGCCTGAACGGTCAGATGGTGTATCCTGATATCGAGTTCTTTCAGATTAAACGGTTTTTTGAGATAATCGCTGCACCCAAAGGAAAATGCATCCGATATATAGTCGACATCATGATAGGCGCTAATAATGATTTTAGGGGGATCGGGATATTTTTCTGCAATAACTTTGAGGCACTCTAACCCTCCGATGAGAGGAGTGTTAATATCCAAAATATAAAAATCGTGTGCTTGGGATTCTATGACTTCTAAAACCTCTTGCCCGTTATCGTAATGATCGACAAAATGGCCACGAGAAAGGAGGTAGGTTCGAATGGAACGCGCCAGCATAAACTCGTCTTCTAATAACAGTATTTTCACGTAGTCACTCCACTGTGCTTTGGTAGCGTCATTGTAGGTGAGTTATGTTGCAAGAGTGTCGCATTTTCAAAAATATAGCGAAACGAGGTTCCAAGTTTAGCGGTAGATGAGATTTCAATCGCAATATTTTCCTCTTCACAGATTTGGGCGACAATACTCAGTCCCAGACCGTATCCCCCTTTGTGATCGGATTCACGGTGAAAACGTTGAAATATTTTCTGTTTATCTTTGATTATAGGGCCGTGATTGCGGATTTCAAAAAAAAGTTCCCCTTTTCGAGACCCTACTGTAACACTAATTTCTCCCGGGCGATAAGAATACTTGATAGCATTGGAAAGGGTATTATCAATAAGTCTGGAAAGCTTTAGTTCGTTAAAATTTATCCAAGGAAGGTTTGGCTGACCTACCCGCACCGAAAGAGTAAGCTCATTAACTTCAGCGATACACGTAAAATAGCGTACACGTTCATGAATAAATTCGACCACATCTATTGGACTCATTTGTTCACTTACGCGGTCGCGTTTCATCAGGTAAGTCATATCTTCGTAGCTGTTTTGGATAATTCGTGATCCCGCTTCAATAGAGTTTAGAAACTCATTATCGATTCCATTCATCCGTAGCAGATCGATGTTTGTAATGATAACGGCAAGAGGCGTATGGATTTCGTGGATCGCATTTTTCAAAAACTGATCCTGTTCTTCGAGGAGTTTCAGGGCATATTCTTTTGAATCTTTGAGCAATTGCTGACTTTTTTTAAGCTCCAGATCATATTCAATTTTTTGTAATACATTAATAATGGCGTCAAAGAGTTCATCATGACTGATCGGTTTCAGTATAAACCGATCGACTCCGCATCGGATCGATTCGACAAATACCGATCGATCTTCGGTACCCGAAATGGCGATCACTTTTTGATCCGGATCAATTTTTTTAATCTGGGCGGTTAAATCAATCCCACTCTCATTGGCAAGATTAATATCTGTTAATATTAATATAACTTTATTATCATTTTTTGCTTCATGATAGAGGGCTAGAGCCGTAGAAACAGTTTCAGCACGCTCGGTATGTTTAAAAAATTTGGAGAGGATTTGGGCTAGTTTTTCACCTATTTGTTCATCATCTTCCACAATGAGGAGTGTTTTTTCTTCTGCCAAATCTTTTAATAATGCCAAGGAACTCTGCATGATTTTTTTTCTCTCTCTTTATATTTTAAATGAGGAAACTTAGTATACCACTTTAGCTGTTTCTTTTTCGGGTATGTAGTGAATAAAGTGATTCATCCGCATACTATGAGGGATCGCTTGACCGTATAGAAAGCCCTGAGATTCATCAATACCCATAGCATTTACTTTTGCGCTTATAGACTCTTTGCTAACAAATTCAGCAATCGTCTTGATCCCCATTTTTCTCGCAAAATCAGAGAGCATCTCAACGATAACCTGTGAAATCAAGGTATCTTCAATGCCCAGAATCAGCGATCCATCGATTTTAATGTAATCGATATTAAGCTTGGCCAAATGCTCAAAGTTGGAGTAGCCTGAGCCGAAATCATCAATAGCTACTTTACATCCATAATGTTTAATTTCAGAAAAAAAGTGTTGTACCGCTTCATACGAACCGATCCCCTCTGATTCAAGAAGTTCAAATATCAAACGCTCAGGCTGCGGAAACTGGGCTATTTGCTCGATCAAAAATTCGCGAGTAGAGCGGTCTCGAATATCATCGATTGAGAGATTCATACTGACGGAACATTCCGAATGAGAAAAGTTTTCGAGAGTTTTTCGTATGATCATTTTAGTGATTGAGTTATACATCTTCGTCTCTTTGGCTATCGGTAAAAAAAGTCCCGGAGAGATCACTTCACCATCAGGTAATATCAGCCGTGCCAATGCCTCGTATTTCATAATTTTTTTCGTTTTATTATCGATAATCGGCTGAAAATAGGGGACAAAACGATCTTCTTGAAGGGCACGTTTGATCATGTCTTGATACTGTAGTTTTGTGGAGCGCTCCTGTACCGATCGCGTATCATTACGATAAATAATGATAGTTCCCTCTTTTTCCGCTTGACGCAGCGCAATATCGGCATGAGAGAGGGGGGCATCGTCGCCTTGATCGACAATACCGGCTCCCATCTCCAAATACATCATCTGTCCATTGATTTGTATCTCCGTAGCTTCAAATTTATGGATAATACGCTGTATGTAATGATAGAGTTCTTTCGCATCCAACGGAGAGAGAACGGCAAAGTGAGCACCGCTGACACGATAAATGGCATGAAAAGGGAAAGCTTCCTCTTCAATAAATCTCGAGAGCAGCTCTGCTGTTTGCTTCAGGATGCTGTTTCCTACCGAGTACCCGTAAAAATCGTTTACATTTTTAAAATTGTTTATTTTCAGCAATGAAAGAGAGTTGTTACGGTGTTCTAGCAGATCATTTTCAAGCATTGCAAAAGAAAAAAGGCCGCTGATTCGATCGACAGTGTACGTCAGTAATGCTTCTCGGCTTTTTTCGATAACAAGCTCTTCGAGATGCTCTTTATAGATTACATTCTCTTTTTCCATCGATATTTTTGCAACGATTTTATAAAGGACATCGATCGTTTGAATCCGCTCGATCGGTTTAAAAAGATAGCCGTCTATTCCTAATTCTACAGAGCGGTGAAGTATGTCGCTCTCTTTATGTGCCGAAACAAGCAAGGTTGCTTGGGTGGGATAATGTTCTTTTATTTTTTCGATCATTTCCAAACCGTTAAGCAGCGGCATTTGATAATCGGTAATGATTAGATCATAACGGTTCACCAATGCAGCCTTAAGCCCCTCTTCGCCATTGGATTCACTGTCAATCTGTTCGAAAAAACGGCTCAGGAAAGTGATATATTCTCGTCGAATAAACGGATCGTCTTCCACATACAGTACACGCATCCCTTTAGCAGTGTCTTGCAGTAATCGATAGTGTTCGTTTGACGGATTAGAATACATAGGTTATATCCTTAGTATAATTTGTTGGTATAGTAAGGGTAAAAAGAGTCCCATCCGTATCGTTACAGACTTGTATGGAACCGTTTAAATGTTTTTCAATGATAATGGCGGACATGTACAAACCAAGACCCGTCCCGTTTTTCTCTTCTTTCGTTGAAAAATAGGGATCAAATACCTTATCGATGATCTCTTCCGAAATCCCTCCGGCGTTATCCCGAATGGAAAATACAATATTCTCTTCATTATGCACTGAATGAAATTGAATAAAAGGTTCCGGAATAAGGCGCTCTTCAAAAGCATCTTTAGAATTGGTTAAAATATTCAAAAAGACCTGCATCAATTCATTTTTGTAGGTAACAAAAGCGGCATCAACATCTCCCGTAAACGTTAGATTGATTCCAAAATTTTTGTAATTTTTTCCCAGCATTGTCAATAAATCATTCGACATCTCACGCATAGAAACACTCTGCGGCAATTTGTTCGGTCGAAAGAAGTTGCGAAAATCGTCAATAGTGGTTGAGAGGTAGTGAATCTGTTTGTCAATCACATTTAAATCGTCTAAAAGATGTTGCTTGTTTATCTCATCAAATTCCAGTGTCAGAATCGTATTGTTGGTAATCATCCCGATAACGGTTATAGGCTGACGCCATTGATGCGCGATCATACCGATCATTTCTCCCATAATCGCCATTCGTGATTGGGTGATCATCATCTTCTCAGTTATCTCATTCTTGTTTTTTGCTTCAACAACTTGATTTTCAAGAGCAGCATTAAGTTCATGCAAGCGCTCAGTACTCCGACAAGCATCAATAGCATTCGTCAGTTTCGTTTTAAACCCAGCAAACATCCGACCATAACCATCCGTTCCATCGCTGTTTTCAAATGCAAACAAAAAATGTTCGTTTCCGATCGGAATATCGAGAATATATCCGAGAGACGCTACTGCAATAATAGAATATTCCTCAGTTGCAGTGCATAAAGTCACAGGGATATCAAAATCCTTTTCGACAGTAACGATTTTTTTTCGACTAGGTGCTGAGGCAAAATAGTGGCCTCCTAACGCTCCGGTATGATGTACAAATGTCGTGATAACATCGCTCAGCATATTTTCAAGAACAAGAGAGTTGCCGATGGCATTCATACAAACATAGGCAAGGGTTTGCTGTTCAGAGTAATCTTTCATACCAAAAGTATAGCTCTGCTGTGTTGCAAGTATGTCGCAAAGAGATATTACGAAGCTACACCATAATGTTTGAGAAGTTTTTCATATTCGTCATCTTTGCCAAACTCTTTTAGGTAATAAGCGGCAATACTCTGCGCTACAGCAAGTGATTTTGCGGCGAGGAGGAGTCCGAGTTTATTGAACGTTGCTTGACGTATGCACTCTCTTATTTTCGGTTTAAAAATAGATATCCCCGCATAGGGGAGCAATATCTGCTGTACCTGTTTTATCTCTCCGTTGGCAACCGATTGCATAGCATTTGAAAGCACTTCATCAAATGTTTCATCGTATGCGACGAACTCAGCCATCGATTCGAGTATGGGATAGGCTACAACAAGTTCGTATGCGGTTTGGATAGCGTTGCTTTGGATCGCTTCTAATAGTTTTTGCCGTAGCTGAATCTCTTTTGCCAGCTCCATCAACTGCTCTTTGTAAGGAAGAAAAACAGCGACCTGTTTTATCCCTGAAAACGCATCGTCGTATTTCCCCTCTTCAATGAGCTTTTTTATTTTGGCAATAGAGGCTTCGGCAAGGGCGCATATTTTTTTATAAACCTCTTCAGATGTTAAAAAATCATATTTTTCCGTTAAATTGAAGTACTCTCTGAATTGTTTTTCTTTGATGAGAGCATCCGCTTTGAGGTAAAGCTCATAGTTTTTTTGCAATGAGTGTATCATCTCTTTTTTTGCGGGGACCACACAAAAGGGTTTAAGAAGTTCCTGTGCTTTAGGACCATTGCGCAGCGGGTCGGCTCCAATCAGTTTTTTTGCTTCCGCAAAGCTTTTTGTAAAATA
>NZ_MIBU01000050.1:0-2022 GCF_001830725.1 Sulfuricurvum sp. RIFOXYD12_FULL_44_77 | reverse complement strand
ACGGGCGATATGATGGGGTATTGGAAACGCCGTGCCGATAAAGCGGGATTGGTTGTTGATCGGATTGTCGGGATTGATCCTAGTGAGGGGATGGTTGGAGTAGGACGTGAAAAGTTTCCGGATATGTCGTTTCACATTGCCCCTGCGACAGAGCTTCCCAAAGAGGACAGTTCTGCCGATATCATCAGTATTTCGTACGGAATCCGTAATGTCGTAGAGCGTCAAGAGGGGCTCCATGAATTTAATCGCGTTCTTAAACCGGGGGGGCTTGTCGTTATTTTGGAGTTTATGAAGAATGAAAACCCCTCAATGCTCGGAAAAGTGCGTGATTGGTATATGAACAACATCCTCCCCCGCATCGGCGGATTGATCTCTAACAACTACGAAGCATACCGCTATCTACCTGACTCTATCGAAGGTTTTTTGACCGTAGGAAAAATGTCTCGTGAGCTTGAAGAAGCGGGATTTGAGATGCTCTATACTAAAAGCTTTTCAATGGATATTTCGACGTTGATGATCGCCCGTAAAAAGTAACCTAATGGCTACAACTCTCAGTGTTTCTTCTCTCAATGAGCAGATTAAGACGCTACTAGAGACCTCTTTTGAATTTGTCAGTGTCGAGGGGGAACTCTCCCGCGTCACCAAGCACGGCAGCGGACACATCTACTTCACCCTCAAAGATAACGATTCTGCCATCAAATGTGTCATGTTCAAGGGGAACGCCGCACGACTCAAGTTCTCTCTCGAAGAGGGGGCACATATCATCCTCCACGGGGCACTCTCCCTCTACAAACCGCGCGGTGAATATCAGATTAACGCATTCAGTGCCGAGCCTTACGGTGCGGGGGCTTTGGCGGTAGCGTTTGAGCAACTCAAACAAAAGTTGGAAGCCAAAGGGTACTTCGACCCGACGCGTAAAAAAAGTTTTCCTAAGTTCCCACAAACGATTATTTTAGTTACCTCCGCGACAGGTGCCGCATTGCAAGATATGCAGAGAGTCGCCTCACATCGATGGCCGCTGGTCAAACTCATCGTTTTGGATGTATTGGTTCAAGGCTCTAGTGCGGCGGGACAAATAGCCAATGCTCTCCTCTATGCCGATACCTTAAACGCGGATGCGGTCGTTGTCGGACGGGGCGGGGGAAGTATCGAGGATTTATGGGCATTTAACGAGGAGATTGTTGCCGATGCCATTTTCGCGATGAACACTCCCGTAATGTCGGCAGTGGGGCACGAGATCGACTGGGTCATCAGCGACTACGTCTCTGATATGCGCGCTCCGACACCGAGTGCGGCGATGCAGATGCTTCTCCCCGATCAAAACGAACTGTTTCAAAATATCGACGAAATCCGCTTCGGAGCTTACGGGATGATTACTCAACGGCTGGAGCGCAAACGTGAACAGCTCACCTCTATGCAAGAGGCGTTTAAACGTCATGGGGTAGAACATCGTTTAGAGGTACAGCGCGAGCTGCTTAAAGAGCTTCGAGAGCGTTTGGATCGACAGATGGCACAGCGGTTGGAGCAAAGCAGACGTGAGATTGCTCCTCTGATGGAGCGGTTAACGCAAAGCATCGAATCAACACTGCGACAAAAGCAGTTTATGATTAGCCAACTTACAGAAGGGTTTAACGCCAATCACCCGAAGAATAAAAACAAAAGCGGCTTTGCACAGATCGCCCGTGAGGGAAAAGTGATTGATTTGGATGTGCTCAGTGTCGGAGATCGGTTTGATGCGATGAATGATCATCGCATTGTACGGGCGGAAGTGGTTGAGATAACCGTTATTTGACAATAGTGTGTATAGTAAGTATAATAGTCTCATGAAAAGTTCGGAATTAATCAAAAAGATGTTAGCCGATGGTTGGATATTGGTTGCCGTGCGCGGAAGCCACCATCAGTTCAAACATCCGACCAAAGCTGGTTGAGTCACCGTACCCCATCCTAAAAAAGATTTGGGCATCGGGCTGGTACGGGCGATTATGAAACAAGCTGGACTCAAGGAGGAATAAATGATGCGCT
>NZ_MIBU01000049.1:0-9888 GCF_001830725.1 Sulfuricurvum sp. RIFOXYD12_FULL_44_77 | reverse complement strand
ATTGTCGTTATCGAAAATATCTCCAAAAAAATGGAACACGGGATGGAACCTTTGGAGGCCTCTTTCGAGGGGGTGAGAGAGATCTCTTTCTCGATTCTCGCCATCTCTTCGATGCTTTTGGCGGTTTTTGTCCCCGTAGCTTTTATGGGGGGGATCGTCGGGAAATTTTTTAACTCCTTTGCGATGACGGTTGCTTCGGGGGTATTGATTTCCTACTTGGTTGCGATTATGTTTATCCCTACTCTCGGAGCGCGTCTTTTGAGCGGAACCGAGAGCCGATTTTGGGAGAAAACAGAGCCGATTTTTCAAAAACTCGATCTTTACTATCGTGCCGTTCTGGCGAAATTGCTCCACTATAAATGGATCACCCTCGCGGCGGTTTTGGCCATTTTATTCTCCTCTTTTGCCCTTGCCGGTAAAGTAGGGGGAACTTTTGTCCCGATGGAAGATATGTCGGAAATGAGGGTGATGATCAAGGCACCCGTAGGGATCTCTCTGGAGGCGATGAAAAAAGAGATGGCACCGCTCGTACAAACGATGCAGGAGGACAAACAGTTCCAAAAGGTCGTCCTCTCTATCGGCTACAACGCGGCACAAGAATCACACAAAGCGATGATCTATGCCAAGCTTTTGCCGGTAGGAGAACGAGAGGCTCTGGAGTCGGTAATCAACGCTTACCGAGAAAAATTTAAATCGTATAAACATTTGATTATCAGTGTCGAAGATGTCCCCCCAATCGATACGGGGGAGAGCAATGCTCCGGTTCAAATCGTCCTCACGGGAGCCGATTTGGAGACTCTTGAGACAAAATCGGCTGCTTTGATCAAGCTCCTAAAAGAGAGTGAGGGGGTGATCGATATCGATACCGATTTCGAACCGGGAAAACCGGAAGTGCGTATCGGGATCAACCGAGAAAGTGCTCAGCGTTTGGGGATTTCGGCTCAGCAAATCGCCAAATCGATCGGATCAACTTATTCGAGTGACAGCGCTATCTCCAATTTTGAACAAAACGGCCGCCAATTTGATATTACCCTCCGAGCCTCAGATGAGTATCGAAGTGTGATCGATGATCTTAAAAAGATGCAGATTCAGACACAGACGGGTGAGATGGTTATGGTGGATGGCCTTATCACATTGGAGACGGCCGAGGGGGCGGCATCGATCAACCGATTTGACCGTGAGCGTAAAATTTTGGTTACGGCCAACCTCGACGGTGCCCCTTTGGATGCCCTCGTCAACAAAATAGACAGTGCCCTTCCCGCGATTTTAGGAGAAGGGTACCATTATCGTTACACCGGAGATATCGAACGGATGCAAGAGACGATAGAAGCGTTCGGTTTTACCGTATTGCTGGCAGTTGTTTTGATCTATCTGATTCTTGCCGCACTCTATGAGTCGTTAATTCAGCCTCTCATCATTATGGTGGCGATGCCGCTGAGTTTTACGGGGGTTATCCTCTCGCTCTATCTCACTGGAAACCCGTTTAGTATTTTTGTTATGATCGGGATTATTTTACTGATGGGGATGGTGGGCAAAAATGCCGTCTTGGTGGTCGATTTTGCGAACAATGCGATTAAAGAGGGGAAAAATGTCAATGAAGCACTCCTCGATGCGGGAGAGAAACGTCTTCGCCCGATTTTGATGACGACTTTCGCGATGATTTTTGCGATGCTCCCTCTCGCTCTCGGCGGCGGGGCAGGTCATGAGAGCAATGCTCCGATGGCGATTGCCGTTATCGGAGGGCTTATCAGTTCAACTCTTCTTGCCCTTTTTATCGTTCCGGTACTCTATCGGATGATGTATCCCCTTGATGCATTTTTACGGAGGTTGTACGAGCGAAAACATCTCGAGTAGAGCTGTTTTATTCCGGCGTCACGTCTTCTTTGTCCGGTTTTATCTTAAGGGTAATCACAAAACAAGCACCCTTCTCTTCGTTGTGCCATGTCAGGGTTCCGAAAAGATGTTTTTCGATAATACTTCGAGAGATGTATAACCCTAATCCCGTACCGTTGAACTCTTGTTTGGTTGTAAAATAGGGCTGACCGATTTTATGGATAATGGATTCCGGTATTCCCCCCGCATTGTCGCAGATGGAGATTATAATGACCTCATCTGTCTCTGTAACGGTTATGGTGATGGCAGCGTCTGCAACTTTGTTGGTTAAAAGTATATCTTTTGCATTCCCTAAAAGATTGAGAAAAACCTGTATCAAGGAGCTTGTGTTAATCAATAAAGAGCTTTTAGAAGTATCGTGAATGGTTAGTGTAATATTATTGTTTTCGCAACTTGAACCGATGATGTTAAGGGTATTATGTATAACCTCATCTATCGTTATTTCTACTTTAGATTGGTTCGGTTTGAAAAAATTTCTAAAGTTGTCAATCGTCGTAGAGAGTTGCTGCACTTGTTTGTTAAGTGCCTCTGAGAGTTTTACAAGATAATCGGTGGTTATCTCCTCATTGAATCCAATAGCCATAAGCAGGTTGTTAATCTCCATCCCCATTATGGCTAGAGGTTGCCGCCATTGGTGAGCGATCATGGCAATCATATCCCCCATAGCCGCTTGTTTTGATTGAGCTAGCATCATTTCATCTTTCTCTTTGATCTCTTTTTCCATTTTTTTGCGTTCGGTGATATCGCGAAGTATGCCGATGGCACTCCATCGACCGTTTTTAAGGATGGTTGAAAGCGAGAGTTCTATGGGAAATTCGGTTCCGTCTTTTTTCAAAGCCGCCAGCTCAACTATCTTACCGATAGCCGCACCTTCTCCTGTTTTTTTGAAATGGTCGAATCCTATGTGGTGGGCAGCTAGAAACCGTTTCGGTGCAAGCAGATCATGTAACGGCCATCCCATGATTTCGTTCTCTGAATAGCCGAATATTTTTTCGGCGGATTTATTCCAGTAGGTAATTTTCCCCTCATCATCCATCATTAGGATAGCATCTTGTGCGGAAGCGGTGATACTGTGAAATTTTTCCTCACTCTCGCGCAGTGATTGTTCTGCAATTTTACGTTCGGTAATGTCACGTGCGATACCCAATATATAGGATTTGTCATGTTGAACAAGGGTCACGTTGACTTCCACGGGGAATATCGAGCCGTCTTTACGGCGATGTATACGTTCGGTTTGTACACTTCCTGTTTGAAGAAGCTGATGGTTTATCTCTTCCATTGAATCAGCGTTTAGCATCGGATCAATGTCAAACACACGCATAGAGAGCATCTCCTCTCTGGTATAGCCCAATGTTTTACATTCAGTTTCATTGATATCCAGAAAACGCATACTCAAAGGTTCTATTATTTCGATAGCGTCACTGGAGTGATCCAACAGCAACCGAAAGAGTTTTAGTTTTTCCTCGTCTTCCTTGCGGTCGGTGACATCCAGTCCTATGGAAAGGAGACCAACCGTATTGCCTTCTGCATTTTTTAATGTCTTGTCATACCATTCAATCAGTTTTTGACTGCCGTCTTTTGTAAGAATCGTATTTAGATTACCAATGGTTTGGATATCGTCGATGGCAGTCATAAATATTTTTTTTGTTTTTTCCCTATGAGATTCCGGAAGGAAAATATCGAACCAGTCTTTTCCTTCCACCTCCTTCAAAGAGTACCCTGATACGCTCTCCATGAAGGTATTGAAGCGGATAATCTTACCCTCCGGACTCAGTATCACAATGATGAGTGGTGCAGTTTCTACCAGTCGGTTGGAAAAATCTCGTTCTTGTTTTAACATAGTTTCAATCAGTATACGTTCGGTTATATCGCGGTCTATCCCTCGGTAGCCTGCAAAATCCCCTTTTTTGTCGAAAAATGGGACTCCGTTCGTCTCCAAAATTTTCAGAGTGCCGTCTTTGCAGATATTGGTATTTCTAAGGGCAATTATCGGTAAACGATTTTCAATGCATTTTATGAATTCGCTGCCGACGTGCTGAACCTCTTCCGAGGGGATGAAGTTAAACGGCGATTTACCCACGACTTCCGCAGGAGAGTACCCTAACAGCATTTCGACTTGCGGGCTGACATAGGTATATTTTCCATGCGCGTCAACTTCCCATATCCAGTCGCTTGTCGATTCAACAAGAAGACGAAATTTTTCTTCGTTTTCACGTAGCTTTGTTTCGATGTGCTGATACTCAGAAAGTTCTCTTTCCAGAGTTGCTATACGCTCTAACGCGTTTTTCAAATCCACATCATTCATGAACGTATCTCCAAGATTTGTGATTAAAAAGCTAAAATAGAAAATGATAGATTATACAGGGAAATGGCGGTAAAAGGGAAAGCCATTGAGAATTTATGTTAAAATTAGGATAAAGACTCTATCACTCAAGGTTCATTATGCTATTTAATCCTACTCCGTTGGAAAAATTGACCACACTTATTACCGATTTAATTGAAAAACAATCTGCTCTCCAAGCGGAAATCGAAACGCTTCGCTCTGAGAGTGCTTCGATTCGCGGTAATGAGCAAAACAAAGATGCTGAGATTCAACGTCTGCAGGGGGCACTTGCTTCGAAAGATGAAGAGATTAAAATGTACAGTGATGAACTCTCCGCCAAAGATGCCGAGATTGAGACGATTGTTTCCAAAATCGAAAGCTTGCTTGGATGAAAATGAAAGTATCCCTCACTCTCAATGCCAAACGCTACGACATTGATGTAGAGGAAGATTTTGCCCGATTTTTAATCCTGCAGATGAAACAGGACTTTAACTTCGAGGGGAATAATGATCTCAAACTTCTCCTTCAAGCCTATGTCCGTAAAAACTTCGCTCTTTATGAGCAAGAGAAGCAAGCCCTCAAACTGATCGAGCAGATTCAAACTCTCTAATTCCCTTTCACAATCACTTCACAATAACTTTTTATACTGCTCTCATAAAAAGGAGTTTAAGATGAAAAAGTTACTCTCAATCTTGTTAATCACAGCACTCAGTGCTTCAGTTGCTTTAGCGGATGCTAAGGCGGGTCAAAAAGTCTATCTTAAAACGCTCAAAGCGAAGTTCAATATGAACGGTACCAAATTTGCCGCTGAACATACGGTAGCGGAATGGGAAGAGCTTTTTGCGGATGATGCAAAAGGGTTTGTACAAGAGTACGGCGAACGCTTTCCCGCTTCGGTTCCGCTTCTTACTAATCCGAGTATGAAAGAGAAGCTTCAAGATATCGGTGATTTTGCAAAAGAATACGGTTCTGATAGCGGCAATGTCCCAAGTTGTGGTTGAAAATAAAATAGGATAAAAGGATTTATTATGAAAATGTTACTTGCAATATTGGGTTTAAGTGTTATGTTGAGTGCTGCTGAGGGCGGTGCTTTGTATCAAAAATGTGCGGCGTGTCACGGTCTTAAAGGTGAAAAAGCGGCACTTGGGAAATCGGAAGTGATCGCAGGATGGAACTCTGCTAAAACACTCGAGGCGCTAAAAGGGTATAAAGCGGGAACGCGCAATACTAAAGGGATGGGTGCCTTGATGAAAGGGCAAACCGCCGCGTTAAGCGACGCCGATATGAAAGTTCTTGCAGATCATATCGCAGGACTTAAATAAGAGATAGCGGGGGTTATTCCCACGCTACACAAATGATCTCATCCACCGTCGAAACCTTAATAGGCTTCGGCAAGCTTCGGATACTGCAAGATCATATTTATAACACGGTAATTTATCAGCTTTTTAATCTTGAATAGAGGCATTAAGTGATTCAAAAATGTCTAGTAGTTGTGGGAAGCTCAGTATGCTTTGCAACAGGTTTGCGACACTAAAATGGTAGTATTTTGGCTATTTTGAGCAAGATTTATTGTTTTGCAAAACTTGTAGTGATTCATCAAATATTGAGGTAAAGTTTACGTGATAAAAAAAGTTTTATATTGGTTTATTTTTATAAAGTTGATTCTTGTATCAGTTGTAGCAGATACAAATATTTACACAGTATTTGTATGCTCTGATAAAACCTATAAGCAAGCATTTTTTGATAAAAATCGCTATATAAAAAAAGCCGAAAAAGATGTCTATATTATCAGAAGTGAAGCAGGCTTATACAGAATTGCTTATGGTACTTTTGAAAATATTTCAGAAGCGGAAGCGTTCAAAAAGAATTTATCCGATGAACTGAAAAAATTGAAACCTTATGTTGAGAAACTGACGGCAGGATATCTTGCACAAACAAAAAATGGGAAAGTAGTTAAATTCCCATTAAAATTAGATGAGTCTATCCACATAGAAAAAGCCCCTTCAGATGAGTACATCTCAAATCAAAAGCAGTTAGATATAGATGAAAATAGCACAAGTAAATCAGAAAACAAGAGTGTTGTTTTTGAACAAACGATGCAAATATCAACAGTGGATATGAATACCTATAGTCCAAAAAACTTAGATCGAATTGTTATTTATATCAATTCAACTAATAATTTTATGACAGTCAATGGATATAAAAATCAACAAAAATTCAAACTTAACAAATATAAAGTTTCGACCGCAAAACCTGATGTTAAAAAACCCGAAGGGAAAGGGGGGATTTCCTCCATCTCTCTGCACCCGATTTGGTATCCTACAGCAGAAACATTGGATTATTTCAAAAAAGTGCGCAATATCGAGCTGCCAAAAGTTATCTCTCCTGAAAGCCCATACAACTATATGGGTTCGGCAAAAATTTCACTTACACATAGTGTTGATGGACGTCAGACGTATCGTATCCATGGGACAATTAATGAAAAAACTATTGGTAAGCATGAATCCGCCGGTTGTATTAGAATGAAAAACAATGATGTGTTAGCTCTTGCGAAATATCTTAAAGAATTTGCTTCAACCAGAGGTATGAAACAGATTCTTGTTGTTATGGATTAATGAATGATTAAATATTTTTGGTTTGTTTTATTGTTTTGTCAAATTGGTTATGGAAATTCTGTAGTTTCCTATAAAAATTATGAACAGAATGATTCAAAATATTCTTTATTGACAAAGCGTTTGCCTGTCCCTAAAAAATATAATTTTGACAACAGTACTCTCCCTCATTTAATAGTAACAAACGCAGATGTAAAAGGTAACAATAATTCTGTAGTATCAAATGAGTCAAAATACCTCTATGCGTCTTTTCCACCATTGAAGTTTAGAAACTACCAAATATTCGAAGGTCGAGATGTTATTATTAGTGAGGAAGGGAAAAATCATTTACGTAAATGGGCAGAACGTTTTAAACATCAAAAATATAAATCGGTGACAATTAATGTTTATACGGATGATGTACCACCAAAACTGCTTAAAGCACGGTTCTCAACAAACTTTTTACTCTCTGAAGCTCGCGCTAAATTGATTGCTGATTATTTAATTATTCAAGGGGTAAATGTAAATCAAATACATGCGCATGGATTAGGCGATACGAATCCGATTGCCCCTAATGATAGTGAAGAGAACCGATCCAAAAATCGCCGTATTGAATTTTTCATCATAAGCTAATAGCCATACATAAAAAAGTTTTTACAAATTATCCTCAAATTTTAAAAGAAGATATTTGAGAGGACATATTTTCAGAAACTTTATGCAAATGTGTAGCTGTTGCTGCTATTTCTTCGACACTTCGGGCATTCGATGTTGACATAACATGAATTTTATTGATTTCATCAATAATCGCATCGTTTCGCTGTGTGTTTGTTTTGGCTTTTTGTGCTACATCATTCATTCCATCAACCGTTTCGATTAAAGTATGCACAGCCATATCCGTTTGAGATTCAACTTCTACGGCTAACGTTGAAAGCTTTTCAAGCTGGTTGGCATTCTTATTCATTTGCTCTGACATGTCCATAATCGACTGAACAATTATGTTGACGGTTGCATTGGTCTCTATAAGACTTTTTTGAGTTCTTTCCGCTAATTTTCGAACTTCATCGGCTACAACGGCAAAGCCGCGACCGTGTTCACCCGCACGAGCTGCTTCAATAGCGGCATTGAGCGCCAGCAGGTTCGTTTGATCGGCAATATCGGAAATGACCGTAAGAACGTTTTTAACTTGTGCCGCTTCTTGGGTAAGCGAATTCAGCCGTTCATTTATTCCGCTTTCAATTTCGACCGTTTCATTCAGCGATTCTATCGTTTCACGCAAAGAGAGCTGAGCTGATTCAAGATTATTTCTAGCATTGGCTGCCATTTCTGTCACTTCAGTAGTACGTATGAGCGTTAAATTGATTTCTGATTTAATAACATTTGCATTTTTTGTTGTTTCTTCAACAATATTAGAGGTATGTTCAGCCTGTTTACCTATCGACAGAGAAGTGCTGGAGAGTTCGGAAGATACCGAGATATTTTCGGCTGCGGCATTTTGAGCTATTTGAAATGTTTGTCGCAAAGCACTTGTCAATGCATTGATATGATCCGCTATGTCGGTTAGCTCATTTTTATTGGGAATACTAATGGTATGGGTAAGATCTTTGTTATCGACCATTGTTTGGATAGAGCTATTCAAAATTTGTACGGATCGGCTAATAATGGAGATGGTAAAATATCCGACTAGCAATCCGATAGAGACAGATAAAATCCCTACAATAATTGTTATTGTCGAAGATTCCTGCGCTTTATCAATAACCGTCGCTAAATTGTAGTTAGCTTCTTTTACTTGTGAATGTTGAAGTGCATTGATACGATCAGCCAAAAGGGACGACATCTCGTCAAACTTATCCATAGCGCTATTGCCTTCAGAACTGCTTCGTTCATATGCTTGTTTCATCTGTTTGCCCGACTCAAGCAACCCTTGTGCATCTTGCTTAATTTCGCTGATTTCAGCTAATCCTTTAGTATTACCTTCATTCTTGAACATATTTTCAAATGAATCCATATCTTTTAAAAGAGCAGAATATGAGATTTCTGCTTCTTTGATTGCATCGTTTTCCTGAGTTAATGAAGCATCGGTTAAAAATTGTTGTATTTGGGATGTTTGGAATTTTGCATCTGCCGCTAAAAAAGCGTGAGGGACTGATTCTGCTGACGTTTGCTCTGCAAGGACATTTACTTTGTGACTATTTATAGCCCCTAGGACGGCATTCAACGTTATCATTAAAACGATGGAACCGATACCTAAAGTTATTTGTTGTTTAATTGTCATTTCAACCTACTCTGTTTGTTTCTGATTTTAATTAATTCTAGCACCTCATTGTTGCAAATATGTTGCATTTCGTAGTGAACTTGTCATACTATGAACAAAAACCTTGCCAAACGCTATGACATTGATGTAGAAGAAGATTTTGCCCGATTTTTAACCCTACAGATGAAACAGTATTTTAACTTTGAGGGGAATAACGATCTCAAACTTCTCCTTCAAGCCTATGTCCGTAAAAACTTCGCTCTCTACGAACAAGCGACGCCGATATGAAAGTTCTTGCGGATCGTTCCCACGCTACACAAATCTTCGTCCCCACTTTTTCTTTCGACTCTATCGTGATTTTCAGATGATACTCGCGCGCGATCATGGCGACAATATTCAGACCGATTCCAAACCCTCCCACACTCTTATCGGCACGCATATAACGCTCAAACACCCGATCGATCATACCATCGGGTATCCCGATGCCGTTATCTTCGATACATAACGTCTCATCTGTAAGGGTGATGGTAATCTCCCCCTCCATCTTGTTGTATTTAATGGCGTTGGAGAGGAGATTGTCGATGAGGCGGGTTGCTTTGGTGTGATCGATCGTGAGTGTGATGTTAGGATGGATAGTAAGGGAGAGGGCAATCTTTTTTTGCTCAATGCGGTGGCGGAAATACTCAAGCCGTTCATGGATAAGATTACTCAGATTAAGCTCTTTATTCTCTACCGCTAAATCGTGATTGAGGATGAGGTAGGTGAGATCATCATAGAGTGTCGAGATGGTACGGGAAGCGATTTCAATCCGTCGAAGTTTTTTTTCAACC
>NZ_MIBU01000048.1:0-12573 GCF_001830725.1 Sulfuricurvum sp. RIFOXYD12_FULL_44_77 | reverse complement strand
GATACCGCTCTAAAAGTTTCATTAAAAATTCGACTTCGAGTTTGGGGCGTTTCCAGTTTTCGGTACTGAACGCATAAAGGGTGAGACGGTCGATTTCATGGTGCTTGGCGCAATAGGTGGTGATAGTACGTACACTCTCAGCCCCTCGTTCATGTCCATAGGTTCGGCTTTTTCCCTGAGCCTCTGCCCAGCGGCCGTTTCCGTCCATGATGATTGCGATGTGGTGAGGCTGATTGCTCATGCGCTACACGCTTGTGCATGATGTACGATCTTTTCGGCAAGCTCAAACTTGCTGTGGCGTCCTAGATCGATTTGATCCTCTTTGGTAATAAAGGTAATACTGTTTTGGTCTCCCCCAAAACTTTTGGCATCTTCGAGAAGGTTGTAACACACCGCATCGACCTCTTTTTTCGTCAAAAGCTCTTTCGCGTTGTTTAGCCCCTCTTGGGTATCCATTTCCGCTTTAAAAGCGATCGTGGTAACCCCCTCTCGATCTTTGGCAAGTGTACTTAAAATATCCGATGTTTGGGTGAGTTCAATCTGCCAATTCTCCCCTAGCGTCGATTTTTTGAGTTTCCCTTGTTGCGGAAATTTAGGGGTAAAGTCCGCTACGGCTGCGACCATAAACAAAAAAGGGCGTTTTTGTATCAGTTTAATGGCATCTGCCGTAGTGAGTGAAGCTTTGCTCAATTTCCCTTTTTTGGCAATACGGAGTGCATCTTGGGTGTACTCTAACATCTCCTGCGCATCGTCTACCTCTATCGTGTAGATGCTTTTTGGAAGACTATCATTTCCCTTTGTGGTGATGTAGCACACATCCGCCCCTTTGAGATAGAGAGAGAGGGCAATCGCTTTTGCCATTTTTCCGGATGAAAAGTTGGAGATATAGCGTACTTCATCGATCTTTTCTCTCGTCCCCCCGCCGGTAATAACCACACGTCGATCTTCCCAATAACTCTCTTTGAGCAACACTTTTGCCGTTTCAAAAAAGATATCCATCGGCTCAGCCATAGCACCGTCCCCGACGACCTGACATGCCAGCTCTTTGGTTTGAGTCTCAATGATCTCATAGTTGGCAATGGCGAGCATTTTTTGGGATGCTTGAATCATCGGATTTTGGATCATGTTGGTGTTGGCTGAGGGGGCGATGAGTTTGACCCCTGGATAGGCGAGGGCGCACTGGGTGAGGATCGTATCGGCGATGCCGTTGGCGAGTTTGGCGATTGTGTTGGCGGTGACGGGGGCGATGACAAGTATATCCGCCCACTGAGAAATCTTGATATGGTTGAAATCATCCGCCCACGATTCGTTGGTGTCATCTAACACGCGGTTGCGGCTGAGGGCTTCGAAACTCAGCGGTGCGACAAACTTTTTGGCGGCTGGGGTCATAACGACTCGCACTTCGGCACCCGCTTTGATGTAGAGGCGGAGTAACTCTAATGATTTATACGCCGCAATCGACCCCGTGACACCTAGGAGGATTTTTTTACCTTCAAGAAGATTAGTGGGAATCTGCATTATTTCCCTTTTCCGAAAAATTTGGTGAAAAATCCCGCTACTTTTCGGATCGGGGTACGGCTGAGGATAAGGATGTCGCTCTCGTATTTTCCTGCCGTGACGGTGGTGCCTGCGGCGATCATGACGTTATCGGCTATCTCTACGGGGGCAACGAGCTGCGTGTCGCTTCCGACGAAGACATTTTTGCCGATAATCGTCTGGTATTTTTTCACCCCGTCGTAGTTGCAGGTGATGGTTCCCGCACCGATGTTGCTCCCCTCGCCGATGGTCGCATCGCCGAGATAGCTCAAATGTCCCGCTTTGACCCCTTTGAGGGTTGATTTTTTCACCTCGACGAAGTTTCCGACATGGGTATCTTCCAACACACTTAGAGGACGTAGATGCGCCAGCGGGCCGACGTCGGAATTCGTTATTGTGGAATCTTCGATAACGCTATGGGCTTTGATATGGGAGTTGACTATGAGGGTGTTGCCGCAGAGCCGTACACCGTTTTCGATCACACACTCCCCTTCGAATTTCACCCCTTCTTCGAGGTAAATGGTTTCGGGAAGCTGCATAATTACCCCCGCATCCATCCATAAGCGGCGCAGACGATCCATCATAATCATCTCGGCATTGGCGAGATCGTTTTTGGAGTTGACCCCTTTAAACTCCACCTCTTCGACAAACAGAGGTGAAATAGAGAGGCCGTCATTGCGTCCCATCTCGATAACGTCGGTGAGGTAATACTCCCCTTGGGCGTTGGCATTGGACAATTGAGGGATATAGGTTTGCAGTACGTGATGTTTAAACGCATAGACGCCTGCATTGACGGTATGGATCGCTTTTTCGCTCGCAGACGCATCTTTCTCTTCAACGATTCGCTGGACACGGTCGTTTTCGATGACGACCCGTCCGTATCCGCTCGGGTTTTCGAGTGAGATAACCGACATAACGATGTCGGCGGGGTTGGCGAGAAATTTTTCGATTGCTGTGCGCTCTATCAGAGGCATATCGCCATTAAGAACAAGGACATCATCGTATTTAGGCTTCACTCCCATCATAGCACCCCCCGTACCGGGGAAATTCTCGGCATCTTGGGTGATAAAAGTGAGATCACTAAAATATCTCTCCATCGCCGCGATCACGGCATCTCTCTGGTGGGCGACGACCACGATCACGTCGTCGGTAATTTCCCGCGCGGCTTTAATGCTGTAGTAGAGCATCTCCCGTCCGCATATCTCATGGAGCACTTTCGCTTTCGGTGATTTCATCCGAGACCCTTTTCCGGCGGCTAAAATGACGATAGAGAGAGGGTTCAACATACATGCTCCTGAGAATAATTCATGCAATTTTATCAGAATTTAATCAAGATAGAGACTTAGGTTGTGGTATTATCGCCTCTTTAAAAACTATTCTTTATCTACGGAGTCCGGTTTGGGTCGTTTAGCCTTTTTTCTCTTTATGATCCCTCTGATGCTATGGGGTGCCGATCCGCAGATTCCTGCGATGAATTTTAATCTTACCGCTCCCGAATCTCCGGCAGAAGTGGTCAGTTCGCTCAACGTATTATTGGTACTTACCATCCTCTTTTTGGCTCCGAGTTTAGTGCTCGTGATGACGACGTTTACCCGTTTTGTCATCGTATTTGGATTTTTGCGTCAAGCTCTGGGGACGCAGCAGGTTCCTCCGACACAGCTTCTCGTTATGCTCGCCCTTATTTTGACCATATTCGTCATGGAACCGGTAGCGACCAAAGCGTATGATGAGGGGATTAAACCCTACAGTGAAGAGTTGATCACCTACGATGAAGCGTTCGAGAAAACGACCGAACCGTTTAAAAACTTTATGGTGCGCAATACCCGTGAGAAAGATTTGGCCCTTTTTCTCCGTATCCGCCATATGGAAAATCCCCAATCAATCAAAGAGGTTCCTCTCACGATCGTCATCCCCGCATTTATGATCAGTGAGCTGAAAACGGCATTTGAGATCGGGTTCTTACTCTTCTTGCCGTTTCTCGTTATCGATATGGTTGTTGCGTCGATTCTGATGTCGATGGGTATGATGATGCTCCCTCCGGTTATGATTTCGATGCCGTTTAAAATTCTTGTCTTTGTTATGGTCGATGGGTGGAATTTGCTCATCGGAAACCTGATCGCCAGTGTTAAATAAGGGTTACAATGCAGTGTGAGTATTTCGGACTTTGCGGCAGCTGTCGCGATTATGACGAGGGGTATGAGGGGCAGTTGAGCCACAAACTCTCTTCCGTAAAAGAGATGTTTTCTTCTTTGTATACGGGTGAGATTACTGTATGTCCCTCCCCGAGCGAACAGTACCGTTTCCGTGCCGAATTTAAAATTTATCACGATGAGGGGGGTATCTCCTATGCGATGAGCCGGCTGGATCGGCAGGGGGCATTGAAGATTGAGAGATGTTCGATTGTCTCCCCAGTTATTGCTGCGGTTATGGAGAAACTTCTGATCGAAATCAGCGATTTAGAGATTTCTCATAAGCTCTTCGGAGTTGATTTTTTAGCCTCAGGTGAGGGGGAAGTAACCCTCAGTATGCTCTATCATAAACCGCTGGATGAGCAGTGGCAGAGCAGGGCACGTGAACTCGAAAAACGGCTCGGAGTCTACGTTATTGGACGGAGCCGCAAACAAAAACTGATCCTCTCCCAAGACTACGTCACCGAAAAACTGCACATTAACGGACGTGAATACCGCTATATCCACATCGAAAACAGTTTCACCCAACCGAATCCGAGAGTCAATGAGCAGATGATTGAGTGGTCGCTCTCACAAGTGGGCGGTATCGGCGGTGATCTTCTCGAACTTTACTGCGGTGCGGGGAATTTTACGATCCCTTTTGCCTCACAGTTTGATCGTGTATTGGCGACGGAGATATCCAAATCTTCGATTCATGCGGCGAAACAAAATATGGCACTTAACGGTGTGGAGAATATCGAGTTTGTCCGCTTATCGGCGGAAGAGTTCACCCAAGCCCTCGATAGTGTCCGTGAATTTCGACGTCTTGAGGGGCTGAATGTAGCTGATTATCACCTCAAAACCCTTTTTGTCGATCCGCCTCGCGCAGGGCTTGGAGAAGAGCCGTGTGCTTTTGCTGCACGTTTCGATCATCTCCTCTATATCTCGTGCAATCCTGAAACCCTTTATCGTGATTTAGAGATACTCTCACGTACCCATACGATTGACGCGATGGCGGCATTCGATCAATTCCCCTACACACACCATTTAGAGATGGGTGTGAAGTTAACCAAAAAAGGATCTGTGTGAGAGTTGTTATACTGAGTGTACTAAGTGCCTTGTACCTATACGGTGCCAATGATCCTCAAGCTATCCTCAACGATGTCGCCAAACTCAGACAAAAATACGAAGAGTGCCGTCAAGAGCAAAATGCCCTCTCCACTACCGATGCAACGGCTAAAATCAAAGGGTATCAAAAACGGATATCCAACCTCGAAAATGAGATCAAACAACGCAACAGTGAACTGCAAAGTCTGAAAAAACGGACGACTGAGTTAGAACGCGAACTCTCCCAAAAAAGAGGGGTCATTCAGAGTCTTGAAAAAACACTCACCTCCAAAGACCAAAAATATCGCGATTTTGCCGCTCAGAATGAACGGCTTACAAAAGAGACCAACACGATCAAAGTGAGCAAGGTCGAGAGGGAAAATCTCAAACGCGCTCTGGTGAAAGCCAAAACAGATTTCGATACGCTTGAGAGATCGATGGGGAAAACCGATAAAGAGGCGGCGGCGCTGCGCGTTTCATTAACCGATGCAAAAGCCGAGATTGAAAGACTTCGTACCCGTCCGATGCAAGGGCAACCTCCGATCAAAGGGGTTGAACCGAGTGCTAAAATGAGTGATCAAAGTGCTAAAGTCAAAGCTCTCCAAAATGAGCTCTCCAAAGCCAACGCTATGATAGTTCAAATGCAAAAAGCCCCTTCTACGGTTGTCGTTCAAGAGAAGATTGTGACCAAAGTGGTAGAACCGACAGAGAAAATCGTAGCCCTTCAGCGTGAACTCTCAGCGGCTCAGGCGACGATTGCCAATTTGAAAAAAGGGACTAAAACGATCATTCAAGAGAGAGTTGTCGAAAAAGTCGTTTATAAAGAGCGTCCTGCGCTCAAAGAAAAAATTGTCGAAAAAGTGGTTTACAAAGATCGCCCTGTAGTGCAGGAGAAGATTGTGGAGAAAGTCGTGTATAAAGATCGCCCGATTCCACCGGCAAAAGTAGCACTCAAATCGGCTGATGCGACCGAGAGACTCAACAAGGCATTGCAACAAAAGCTTACCCCTCCTAAAACGACGAAGACAACTGCATCAAAAGAGCTAAAAGCTCCGGCGACAGTAGCAAGCACTCCGGTTAAACAGGGGAAATCTTCTGCGTATCGTATGGCATCCAATGCACCGATTTACAACGCTCCGGGCGGTTCTGTGGTCGATACGTGGGAAGAACGCCGATCGTTTACGGCAGGGAACCCATCAGGGGGATGGGTACATATCACGGGGTATTTTGTTAATCGTGTATGGCAACGTACGGCAGAGGGAGAGAATTTATATGTGAGAGAGAGCGACGTTATCAGAAGATAACGCTCTTAATACCCGTCCCACGGCATTTTTGCCTCTTTCCATCCGAACATAAATCCGTTTTCGAGATTGTAGGCTTTAATCCCCTCTTTGGCAAGGAGATTGGCCGCTGCAGTTGAACGAGGACCGCTGCGGCAGACCAAAATGACCGAATCGACATTACGCAGTTTCATCGCCTTCATGACATCGCTGACAAAGTTTTTGTTAAATACCTCTTTGGCATCGTAGAGCTTTTGAATGTCGACGTGCCCTTTTGTTTTGTCGGTTTTGAGTTCAAATTCGGCACTTTTAACCCGCTCTTCGATCGATTTCGGGATATAGGTCCACTCATACGCAGGGATATTGATAAATCCCTCTCCATGACCCGTATAGATAAATTCGACGGTGGTGCGGACATCGACGATGATCGCTTCCCCTTTTTTCTGCATCTCATGGGCTTCCGTAGCGCTAAGGTCACCCTCATAAATATCATCAGCGTTTAACGCCGCACACGTAAGCAGTACAAATAGCAGTTTTTTCATCAAAAAATCCTCACAAAATGATAATTGCGAATTGTATCTAAAGAAGATTATACGCAGATGAAAAAAATTAATGTACTATTATGAAAAAACAATGTTGGGCTTATGATTGATACTATAAAAATTGTTTATGTAACCGATTGGGCTATAGGCAATAGCAATTTATCTAATAAAGATCCCTTCGGAGAAATTTTATTCAGCTTTGATGCAGAGGTAAATATTCAAGAGAGTTTACCCGATTTTTTTGATGATATCGACCTGCTGATTCTCCACCCAATGCAGATGAACAGTACTATTTTTGAGACGATAAGCCGCAGCAAAAGTGAAAATCCTGCCATAAAAACGGTAGTTATTTCGAGTGCTCACGGAAGTGATCTGTTTTTACAGGCGATAGACGTCGGTGTCGATAAATACCTCCTTAAACCGCTTCTCCCGAGTGCGGTAAAAAAAGTGGCTGAACGCTTAATTCGTCAATCCATAGAGGCTAAACAGGCACAAAAAGCGTATAAGCAAATTAATTTGATGTTCGGAGCTATTTCGAAAACATCTCTTTTGATTCGGATGGAAGAAAACGGTCTGATTATCGAGGTGAACGACCTGATATGCCGATTGTTAGGGTATCAGAGTGATACGATGATCGGAAGCCATTGGATGCGGTTTGTGGAACGCCGTTTTTGGAATTTTTTACGTTCTTTGGTCCGAGAACGTCTGAGAGCGGGAGAAATTTATCGGGGAATTTTGGAGTTGGTTAGTGCCAAAGGGATTCTAGTAACCGTAGACAGTACGGTTTATGCGATCCGTAATCAGCACAATGATATAGAAGAGATTGTGTGTATCGCTCAGGATGTGAGTGAGGTGAATCGGGCTATTTTGGCGAGTATGGAGCAATTGATCGATTACGAATCCTCGTTGACGGTACTTTTTGATCATCGGTATGAAGCGATGCTGGTCAATAAAAAATATTTGGAGCTAAACGGCTTTACAAATAATGAAGAGTTCTTCTCATCGTGCGCCTTATGCTCTTGGTTTGCTGAAACGTCGGATGGTTTAAAACCGATTACATTAAAAGGATGGAGTCGAAAAGAGGTATTAGAATCTATTTTTACGAAAGTGTACAGTGGGGAGATTAACGGACGATTGGTGATGGAATATTTGAATCAAAGTAAGCAATTCTTTACCGTCCATATCAGTTCTATGCCCAATCCAATGATACGTAGCGAGGAGTATCATATTCTCTATTTTATTGATGTTACGCCACTCGAGAAGCTCAAAGAGGATAAGATAAACGATGCGAAACTGATGAGTGTCGGACGTTTGGCTGCTGCGATAACCCACGAGATCAATACTCCGATTACGTATATTAAAGGAAATCTTGAATTACTGGAGTGGGAGTGTGAGGATAAAATTCCTGAAGCCCTCCCTTTGTTTCAGCCTATACAAGAAGGGATATCACGGATTGAATCGATTGTGAGTTCAATGTATGAGTTCGCCGGAACGGGAAAAGAGGAGATGAAACCGTGTAATATTCATATGACATTGGTGTACGCGCTTCGAATCATTATGAACCGTGCTAAACATATTGCCCCGATTCGGATTAACGATGAGCTTTTTTCGATAGTTAGTGAGTACGATACAACGAGTTGTATGACGATGGGAATATCCAATCGCCTTGAACAAGTGTGGATAATAATGATAAATAATGCGTTAGATGAATTTGAAAAGGGTACAATAGCGTATGAAAATCGTCAAATCGATGTTCGCTTTACGTGTAATAAAGATCTGATTACTATTACCATCGCCGATAATGCGGGGGGAATTCCTGAGTCGATGCTGGATGGTATTTTTGATTTTGCGATTAGCGGAGATAAAAAGAAGAGTATGGGCATTGGACTGAACGTTGCTAAAGCGATTATCGAGAAACACGGGGGAAGTGTCCGGGTGAGTAACGAAAATCATGGTGCGGTTTTTGAAATTACTTTGAAAAAATATGAGGAGACAATGGATGTGGTTTGATGGAGAGAGCGTAAAACTGAGGGAAGAGAAACGGTTGTTGCAAGAAGAGTGCGATGGACTTAAAGAGGAGTTGGCACTTTATAAAGAGATAGCCGCACTCAGTGATAAAGAGGCATTGGTTGTTTTGAACACTCAGGGTCAACCGATTTTTTACAATGCAAGAGCTGATGCGATAGTGAATAAAGAGAGTGTTGTACGAGAACTCTCCAAAGGGACATCCGAAATTATTGTGGGGGAGTGTGAAGCTTCGGTCATAAGCAAAACTCTAAGCAATGGGATGCGGGGATATGTCTTAATCAAATCATCTGTTGTCGGCGGTGAAGACGGCGGATTGCTTGAAATGCACCAACAAAGTATCAAAGGGGCATTGAACGCCACCCAAAAAGTCTTTATGGATATCCTTGAAAAACTCAAAGATATGGTTCAGCAATCGGGTGAAACGGCTAAAGGTTCCGATGAAGGGCTCAAAATTGCCAACCATGTCGATGAGTATATGAATAAACTGGCTGAACTGATGGAGGGGACCCTTTCGACGACGGCCAGTCTGGTTTCACGATCGAATGAAGTCTCCAATGTTATTGCCCTGATCAAAGATATTGCCGATCAAACCAATCTTTTGGCATTAAATGCCGCTATTGAAGCAGCACGTGCGGGAGAACATGGAAGAGGGTTTGCCGTTGTTGCCGATGAGGTACGAAAACTGGCGGAACGTACCCAAAAAGCGACAAAAGAGATTGAAATTGTGATTCAATCGATGCAGCAGGATACCAATGAGATTGAAAGTGCAACCGAAGAGCTCTCCGGCATTGTTTCCAATACGAAACAAGAAGTATCGCAGCTTAGCAGCCGTATGGCAGTATTCCAACGCAACTCTTCGCGCAGTGTGTATGAAATTATGGATATCAGCAACTATATTTTCAGTAATCTGGCGAAAATCGACCATGTTATTTTCAAAAATAATGTTTATGCCTTCTTATTCGGTCAATCAAACGATTTCAAACCGGTTGATCACCACAACTGCCGATTGGGCAAATGGTATGATGGCGGAATCGGAAAAGAGCAATTCGGTCATCTCAAATCGTACAGCCGATTGGAAGCACCGCATGCCGCCGTTCACTCTCAAGCCAATGCCTTGATTGCCGATTGCGGTGAAGGGAAAAAACTCTGTTCACGCACCCAGATCGAGCAGCGTATTAGAACGATTGAAGAGGCGAGCCACGGTGTTTTTGAAGCACTTGATATTTTGGTTGCCGAGAAAACGGAAGATTTAATGGGAAGTGCGATTAATCAACTATTTGGAGGGACAAAATGATACGTTTATTGATTATTGATGATGAAACTTCGATCGGTATGATGTTGGAAAAAGCATTAGGGCGATCGGGTGATTTTAAAACGACCTACATAGATAATCCTCTTACCGCTGTGAGCCGTTTTCGTGCGGGTGAGTATGATGGCGTACTTCTGGACATTATGATGCCTCAAAAAGACGGTTTAAGTGTACTGGAAGAGATCAAAGCGAAAGACCCCGAGTGTGTCGTCGTGATGATGACCGCCTACTCGACGTTGGATAAAGTATTGCAAAGCCATAAAGTCGGGGCGGATCATTATTTGCTGAAGCCGTTTGATTCATTGGCGAGTGTAGAGAAAAAAATACGTGAACTTGTAAAATCACGTTCTTGAAAATTTTAGGGGGAGATGGCTCTCCCTTTTTTTTTGTCCCAAAAATTAATACCTTAGTAAGTTAGTATGAATACTTGACAATAAGAAAAAACACTATTAAAATGGTGAAAATTTTAGGAGACTATTATGGCGCAACAATGCCCCCTTATCTTTCGTCAAATAGATGCGACCGTTGTCCGTATTAATACATTATTCGTAATAAGTGCAATTAGTGCATTTTTAGTGACACAGAATTCGATACTATTGATAATGTTAGTCATTGATTTTATCCTTCGATTGTACGGGTATAAACATCTAAGCCCTATTCAAAACATGTCACTTTTTATTCAAAAAAAGCTTTCGTTTCCCATCAAAATGGAAGATGCGGGTGCAAAACGTTTGGCCGCATTTTTCGGCGTTGGATTTACCGTCGCGTTACTGATCGCATACTGGCTGAATGCGGATGTGGCAGTTTTGATAATCGGCGGAATATTTTTATTCTGCGCTTCCTTGGAGTTGCTATTCGGATATTGTGTCGGATGTAAAATTTATTACATTGCAAAAAAACTTTATCCGAAAGGATTTGAATAATGGCAGCCCTATCTTCCAAAGCGATATACGGCCTTGCCGCGATGCATGTACTCTCTCACGCACCGCATGGGAGAGCGATGCAGGTGAGGGAAATTTCGGCGATGACACAAATTTCCCATGGCTATCTTGAACAGCTTCTCTCGATTTTGCGGCGTAATCATCTTGTAAGCAGTATCCGTGGAGCATCAGGGGGGTACAAACTCTCTAGAGCCAGCCATGAGATCGAAGTCATCGACATCATAGAAGCGTTGGAAGGTCCGTTTTACAAAGTTGAGGGAAATATGGGCTCAAGTTTGATTTTAGAGTATTTCTGGGGCGATATAGAGAATAAGATGCGCGCACTTTTTGGGATGAAACTCTCTGAACTTGATCAGGCGTATCAGCCCCATTATTATGAAATTTAAGTGGGATGACTTATCGCTGAAGATTGCGTTTTGTTTCGATGAGTTTGCGATTTTGCATCATCATAGTTTCAATTTCATGAGCATTTTTACCGTTATAAACCTGCTCCACCGCCGCATTGCTTTTGGCGTACACTTCCTGATAAAAATCTTGTAGAGTAGAGCTTTTTAGATTAACTGAGGTACTTTTATAAGTAGGCTGGACACGGAGTCTTTCTTTAGGAGCATATTTTGCTAAGATAGCTTCACTTGCTTTGTTGATGCGCATACGGTACTCATTTTAAATTGGATTTGTATTTTCTTAGTAGAGTACAAGCAAAAAACGTACCTAAAATTATCACTTTATTGATCTCAAACGAAGTCATTTATGGGGTAAAATACGAGAATGAATATTACCGCATTAATCCTTATTGGAGCTTCAACAGGTGGTCCCGGTCGAATCTATTCGATCCTCTCTTCGCTTGATAGCCGATATGAGGGGACTATTATTATTGCACAGCATATGAGTGCCCCTTTTATCCCTAGTTTCGTCCATCAGTTGCAGTCGATAACACCCCTTCCTATCATCGCCGTTACCCAACCGCTAAAATTGGAAAGAGGTGAAATCTATATTTGTTCGATAACTTCCCGACTCATTCAAAAAGAGGGGGAAATTTGGTTGGAACCTATGAGTGAGGGGGATTACCCCTATAACCCTCACATTGATTTATTATTTTCATCGGCATCGCACCTCTCTCCTACGTTAAAACGGTTGGGGGTGATCTTGACCGGCATCGGGGATGATGGGGCGCTTGGATCATTATCGCTATATGAATCAGGGGGTGATTGTCTTTTTGAGAGCGAGGCAAGTTCTATTGTTTACGGTATGCCTCGCCGTGCAAAAGAGTTGGTGTGCAATGGCAATGTCGGTTCAATCGATGAGATTATCGAGCGGATAAAAGAGTACGGAGGGACAAATGTTTGGATGGTTTAAATCTAAAAATCTCCCTGAATCTACCGAAAAAGCGACTCAAAAGGTGGAAAGTTTTCTCGATCCCAGTGCAGTGTTAGAGAAGTTTACCGCTATCACCGGTATCCATTTTAAAAAAAAAGAGTCGATTACGACCTCTAAACTGATCCATTTCTGCCGGAATTATCAGATCTATTCTTTTGAGGAACTGTACTCCCGTATTCAAACGGACCGTACGATTTTGGAAGCGTTGATTAATGTCTTGACGGTGAATGAAACCTACTTTTTCAGAGAATCGCGTCAAATCTATTTTCTAGTCGATAAAGTAGT
>NZ_MIBU01000047.1:0-2055 GCF_001830725.1 Sulfuricurvum sp. RIFOXYD12_FULL_44_77 | reverse complement strand
GAAAATGCGTTGATTAAAGCTCGTGCGGTTTATGCGGCATTGGATGATTCCGAGGCGATTGTGATTGCCGATGACAGCGGTATCAGTGTCGATGCACTAGAGGGTGCTCCGGGGATTTACAGCGCCCGTTACGGCGGAGAGGGTGCGAGTGATCGGGATAATCTTCTGAAACTGGTAGAGGCGTTAAAAGAAAAAGCTCTGGAAACATCTCCCGCACACTATACGGCGGCGATAGCAGTTGTCTCACGTGAAGGGGAGAACTGTGTTCATGGATGGATGCACGGGGATGTGATTACTGAACTCCGGGGCGAGAACGGTTTTGGATACGATCCGATCTTCATTCCGAGCGGATACGATCAAACACTTGGAGAATTACCGAACGATGTGAAAAAAGGGCTTTCGCACCGCTCCAAAGGGTTGGAACTGGCGAAGATTTTGATTGATCAGATTAAGTTTTTGCGGACGAGATGATTATTTGATATTCGTCATTCCGTACTTGATACGGAATCCAGTTTGGAAAATAAAGTATGAAAAGATTTTAGTTTATAGGACGAAAATCTATTTTAATTCCATCGTGTACATTATCCCAATAAAAAATTTCACGTGTCTGATTATGCTCAATAAGCATATGATGATTGTTAAGCCATGTGATTTTATCAATACCTGCGTAGTCTACAGCATATATATCTGAAGATTGTGTTGTATCTGTTAATTTGTCATTAGGATTGGCTAATGCGATTCGTGTTGTGTATCCTGTAGTAGCACCGCATGAATAAAGATAAACAATAGCTTTTTTTGTTTTATCAGGCGAATATACATCGTATTCATCAGAACTACCGCAAAGACTAAGTGAACTTTCATTACCACGAGGATAAAAATTTTGATCCATCCATAAATGGGTTAATAGCGTTGATATGATTAAGATATTTAAAGTGATAATTTTCCAAGTAGTGAGCGTTGCATTTAAAACTTTTGTTAAACGATAAGCTATGTAGATACTTAGTACCAGTAGTAATGGTGATGCAAAAAAGAGTATAAAGCTGATGTAATCAGGCAAAAAATGGTTGATTTGCAAGCTGAGAATACAGATAGCAATAAAGACAATGATTGCTGTTATAAAACTCAGTAGTTTTTTGAACCAACTGTTTGTCATAATGTCACGCCGGAAGTGCGCTGACAAAATAAAAGAATATTAACCCGACGACAATGCGGTAAATCGCAAACGGGGTAAAAGTGTGGCGGCTGACAAAGGTGACGAACAGTTTGACCGTTGCGAGGGCAAATACAAATGCCGTTATAAACGCTACCGAGAGCATAAAATAATCATCCACCACCATCTCGTTACGGTGTTTGAGTAGATCGTAGGCGGTTGCGATAATCATCGTCGGAATCGCGAGGAGAAACGAAAACTCCGCCGCACTTTTACGGCTAAGTCCCATAATCAATCCGCCGATGAGGGTAGCACCTGAACGGCTCGTTCCGGGGATCATCGAGAGGCTTTGAAACACCCCGATGGTAAAGGCCTCTTTGAAACTCAGCTCAGAGATATCTTTTCCCGCATCGATGGGTTTGTCACGACGGAGATACTCAAACAGTAGAAAAACGATTCCCCCTGCGATCAACATAATACTCACTGTTTCCACGCCGAAGAGGGCTTTGATCTGTTTGTAAAACAAAAATCCCAAAATACCTGCCGGTAAAAAAGCGACACCGATTTTAAGCCACAACATTTTGTCCTGCATTAGCCGCTTGGCATAGAGGAATAAGACGGCGAGGATACTTCCGAGTTGGATGGAGACTTCGAACGCTTTGTGGGCGTTGGTTTGCTCCAATCCTAACAGTTGCGAAGCGAGGATAAGATGACCCGTCGAGGAGATGGGGAGAAATTCGGTGACTCCCTCCAATGCTCCGAGGATCAATGCGTCAAATAAGGTCATAATTGAGCTCTTTTTTTGGTGCAATTGTACCATAGCCTCACCCCTTAAACCTCCCCTAACCTCACATAGGATAAAATGCGCGGATTTATGACACTTTCCCTCAAGGAATTTTTGAATG
>NZ_MIBU01000046.1:0-15662 GCF_001830725.1 Sulfuricurvum sp. RIFOXYD12_FULL_44_77 | reverse complement strand
GATATTACACACTCGTAGTGAATTACGCTAAAATAAAAGGATGAAAAAAACGCTCACCCTTTTCTTCATAACGGCGGCGCTTGCTGCCGTACTCCTTAGCTCTCCCGAATTCTCTATTACCAAAGCTTTTTTAGATAAAATTGAGCGTGAATACGGTGCTTTTGCAAAGAGAAGAGCTTTTGCTCTTGTGCAGATGATGAATGAATCGCGTGACACAGATGAGATGGGAAAACTTGAAAAGGTAAACGATTTTTTTAATCAAACCCCCTATGCTTCGGATAAGGCGACATGGGGAGAGAGTGATTATTGGGCGACACGGTATGAGTTTATCGGCAAAGATAAAGCCGATTGCGAGGATTATGTTATCGCCAAATATTTTACTCTCAAAGAGCTTGGTGTTCCCACTTCCAAACTCTTTATGACGTATGCCAAATCGATTCGGTACAAAACAGCCCATTTGGTACTCACGTACTATGAAACTCCCCGTTCTGTCCCGTTGGTTTTGGATAATTACAACTACAAAATTCTCCCGGCTTCACAGCGTAATGATTTGATCCCGATTTACAGTTTCAGCGGGGATGAACTGTTCAATGCCAAGCAGGCACAAATCGGGAAAATAGTTCCGGCGTCAACTCGCCAAAAACGTCCATGGAATGAATTAGCAATAACAAGGTCAAAGGAATAAAAATGAGTTTATTTAAACAATTGGTGATAATGCTGAGCCTCTTTTTAGCGGTGATTTTAGTCTCGGTTATGGTGCTGAATTTTCGCTCTGCCACCGAATTCGCCCAAAATCAGCTCTATAATGATGCCAAAAATACAGCGCATTCTCTGGGACTTTCCCTCTCAAAAGTTGCCGATTCCTCGGATACGTCGAGTATGGAGACCATGATCAATGCGATCTATGACAGCGGATATTATGAACGTATACGTTTAGTCGATGTTGATGGAAAAGAGGTCTATACCCGAGAAAATAATGTTTGTGTCAGTGATGTACCTCAATGGTTTATCGAAATGGTACCGATCTATAATGCGTGCGCATCCAGTGATATTATGATAGGATGGAGTCGTTTCGGCACACTCGAAGTAAGTGCACATACGGGAAATACCTATCGACAGCTATATTCAACCTTGATCGATTTAGTACAAACCTTTTTAATGATTGCACTTGTCGTGTTTTTAACTCTGTATATGCTCCTAAGCGTGAGTCTTCAATCCCTCAAGCGGATTAAGAAACAAGCGAAATCTATTCTTGATAACGAATTCATTATTGAGAAAAAAATCCCCTTTACGACCGAATTTCGCTCGGTTACAACGGCTATGAATGCAATGGTCGAAAAAGTAAAAGATATTTTTGAGAGAGAAAATGAGACGCTGCTCCGCTATCATGAGCTTCTCTATAAAGACTCGGAAACTAAACTTCATAACCGACGTTATCTTGCCGCGAAACTTCCCGATTATCTTCAGTCGGATGCGTCACTCTCTTCAGGAACCTACGTCATGATCAGTTTGGATGAGATTGACCGGCTCAAGCGTGAAAAAGGGTATGAACGTTATAACATAGTTATCAATGCCCTTGCTGAAGCGCTGAATACGCACTTAGGTTCTTTTCGCCATGCATTGATCGCGAGACTGAATGAATCAGATTTTTTCGTCGTTCTTCCTGCGTGTGAGATACACTCAATTACCCCTCAAATCGAAAATATTATTTCCAAAGTCGCTCATGTGATAGTGGGAATAGACGGTGAAATTTTAGATTATTTACTCATCGGATGCGGAGTTGGAACCTATAATGAAAATGACACGCTGAAAGCACTTTTTTCTCGTGCCGATCATTCAGTTATCCAAGCAAAACAATGCGGGAAGTTTGTGGTTGAAGAAAGCCAAGCGAATGATAGTGCTTTGGTGCTTGGACGTGACGAGTGGCGGGAAGAGTTGCTTAAAAGTTTAGAAGAATCACGGATGCTTTTGGCATTTCAAAGTGTCGTTGAACAGCGTGCTGATGCTTTGAGTGTCATTCATGAAGAGATATTTTTACGTTTGCTCGATCGAGAGGGGACAATCCATTCAGCAGGCTATTTTATCCCTGTTGCGACGAGCTTGGGACTTATCGATACCCTTGATCACTATATGATCGAAAAAGTCCTTAAGCATATCAAAGATCACAATCCGATTACGCCGTTGGCACTCAATCTTAGTGGTGATTTTGTAAAAAAATACGCCAATATACAGTGGTTAAGAGAACAATTGGAAAGCTTTAATCGTCATAACGACTTAGTGTTGTGGTTTGAAGTCAATAATACGATAGCCTTGAATGAGCTTGAAGCGGTATCGGCGATCAGTGCTATGGTTAAAAGATTCGGTTATCGTTTCGGGATTGACCATTTTACGATCCCTGAAGCGGGAGCGCACTATCTCCAAACTATCCGTCCAGATTATGTAAAAGCCAATTGTGCGTATCTGCAGGATATGATGTTCGATCAAGATACAGGAAAAAGCAGAGAGAGTTTTAACAACGTCATCCGCAGTCTCGGGATTTCGATTATTGCGATAAATATTGAAGAGGCTCAGGATGTTGAGCATTTGAAAGCCCTTGGAATTGAACAATTCCAAGGTTCATTTATTGCTCCCGTAGCACTGTTGTAGCTTACCCTTTTTTACGGGTAAGGACATATGCGAAAATGGCGACAACTGCCAATAAGATATAAATATTCCCTTGTTCTTCCATTAGTGTTCTCCTAATAATTTTTTCATAATTTCAATGTGATAGCTCTCTTGGTAATTGATAAACTGAAAAAAGCTCGAGAGCTTTTCGTCGGTAATTAATGAAGAGAGTTTACGACACTCCTCCTTGGCATTCTCCTCTTCGATGATCCCTGCACGGAGAAATTTTTCCATATCGGTAATTTCATAGGTGAGAGGGTGAAGCGCTCTCGGAAGAGCTAAAATCCCCATCTTCGCCATCATCTCTCCGAACGAGCGGAGGTGAAAATGCGATTCATCGATCAGATCTTGAAAATGGGTTACTTCTGCCGCTGTTGTGGCACGGATCAGTCGGTAAAAGTAGACCATAATAAGTTCATACTCTTTGTAAATTTCTTCAAAGAGAAAGAGGGTAAGTGCGTCGATTTCTGCGGAACTTAACAGTGCATCCGGCCAATGACGAGAACGGTTAAATGCACTAAGCGGCTCATCCAATGTAAGCTTTTCAAGGTATGCGTTCAAGGTAGAGAGAATATAGTTTTCGTCATGAGCCATCCGCTTTGAGAGTTCAGATGCCCCATACAAAAGGTGAAGAGACTTGATCTCATTGATCGTTGTCCGTACAAGGGCAAAGAACGATTCGCTCTCAATCGCAAAATGACTATCCTGTTCATAATCATACGCGGAATGGTTTTCGTAAAGAGACCCGGCAAGCCATTTAAGATGGCGAAATTCGATCTGAGAAAATTCGTACAGACGATTTTTAACCCACGGATCACTGACTGAAAATGACATAAATGCTATTCTTAGCCACAGTTGGTGTTTGCGTCGAAAAAGGGTCGCGTCAATCATACCTGTACCTCACATTCCATACCGATTTCAATCGCATGAAGCTCTTCTTCCTTCCCTTCGGATCGGTGTGCTTCATTGATCCCAGCCGCTTCGAAGGCGGTGAGAACCATTTGAGCGCACGCTTGTTGTTTTATCGGCCCAAGGGCTACTTTATCACGAAGCTTTAGTGCCGCACTTCGGGCATACTCATACGATTGCCCTTTGATCATCTCCGTAAACATTGATCCCAGCACGACTGTATCGTGACATCCGTTTGTGGCATAACTAACTGAATGTAAAATATCCCCTTCGCTTTGGATATAAAAAATGACGAATTCGCCGCTTTCTTCACTGTGCCCGACACCCACACCGGTAGGATTTTCGAGCGGACCGTAGTTGTGAGGATGCATGAGATGCTCGATGATCTCTTGATTTAGATTATTTTCCATTTGATTATTATAACGCAGGTTGAACCTCTTTGTAAGAGTCCTCACCGTACAATCGCACTATGAAAACCCTAACCCCTGAAACTCTCCGTTATTTACCCACCACCCGTGCCGAAATGGACGCACGCGGATGGGATCAGTGCGACGTGATCCTTATCTCCGGCGATGCCTATATCGATTCACCCTTTATCGGGGTTGCCGTGGTGGGTCGGATATTGGAGCGGGAAGGGTATCGTGTCGGGATTATCGGACAACCCGACATTACTACGGATGATGTAATGCGTTTGGGGGAGCCGAAACTTTTTTGGGGTGTGAGCGGGGGAAGCGTCGATTCGATGGTCTCCAACTATACCGCGACGAAAAAATTCCGTAACAGCGATGATTACACCCCCGGCGGTGTTAATAACGCGCGACCCGATCGCGCAACGCTCGTCTATACGAACCTGATCCGCAAATATTTCAAAAACACCGTTCCAATAGTGTTGGGGGGGATCGAAGCGAGTTTACGCCGCGTCACCCATTATGATTATTGGACGAACAAACTCCGTAAGCCGATCCTCTTTGATTCCAAAGCCGATTATTTGATCTACGGAATGGGGGAGGGGGCGATTGTTGCTCTCCCTAAAGCGTTAGCAAGCGGTGAATCTCCCCACACCATTCGTGGGGTGTGTTATATCGCTAAAGAGCCTCGTGAGGGGTATCTGACGTTGCCATCGCATGCAGAGTGTTTGGAAAACAAAGAGCGTTATATCGATCTCTTTGATCTATTTTACAACCATAACGACCCCATCTCGGCAAAGGGGCTGTGCCAAGAGGTGGATGGACGATACGCGATCCAAAACCCTCCTGCCGATTATCTGGATGAGAACGAGATGGACGCCGTGAGCGCCTTGCCTTTTACCCGTGAGCTTCATCCCTACCATCGTTCTCGAGGTGCGGTAAAGTGTCTGGAGACGATCAAGTTTTCCATTATGACCCATCAGGGATGCTGGGGAGAGTGTAACTTCTGTGCAATCGGTGTCCATCAGGGGCGTACCATCCGTACTCGTAGCGAGGAATCCATCCTAAAAGAGGCAACCCAGTTTACGGAGTACAAAGATTTCAAAGGGATTATCAGCGATGTTGGAGGTCCAACGGCCAACATGTACGGCTATGAGTGCGCCAAAAAGCTAAAGCACGGCACGTGTGATCATCAGCGGTGTGTCGATGATACCCATTTGTGCAAATCGATGAAGGTCGATCACACCCGTGTTATCAATCTCCTCCGTCGTCTTCGAGAAATTCGGGGGATCAAAAAAGCATTTGTCGCTTCGGGGGTTCGCTACGATCTGATAAATGAGGACAAACGCCAAGGGTATGAATACCTCAAAGAGATGGTGCGTCATCACATCTCAGGGCAGATGAAAGTCGCCCCCGAGCACACCTCCGAACACATCCTCCATTTGATGAATAAACCGGGGAAACAAACTCTTGTCGATTTCAAAAAATTGTATGATAAATTGAACAAAGAAGAGGGTAAAAAGCAGTTCTTGACCTACTATCTCATCGCCGCTCATCCGGGATGTACCGAGAAAGATATGCACGATCTGAAACGCTTTACGACGGATGAACTCAAGATGAATCCCGAACAGGCACAGGTCTTTACCCCAACCCCCGGAACGTACTCGGCGGTGATGTACTACACCGAGATGGATCCTGCTACCCGTAAAAAAATCTTTGTTGAAAAAGATACGGGACGCAAAGAGAAACAAAAACAGATCGTTGTTGCCAAAGACAATTTTAAAAGCGGGTTTGGGAGTTAACTCGCAACCCTAAAAAATAGTGGAACAATTTTTGCGCTCTTACCTCTCTTTTAGCTTTCATTACCTACAATAACCACTTCAAACTCAATACTACGGAACCTATTTGCGTATCGATAAATTTTTAAACGCCGTCAATCTGACCAAACGCCGTGCTGTCGCTCAGGATATGATCGGCGAGGGCGTTGTCTACATCAACGATAAAGCGGTGAAACCCGCTAAAAACGTGGCAGTAGGGGATATTATCACCCTTGTCTATCTCGAAAAACAGATGCGCTACGAAGTGCTCGCCATCCCGACGATAAAATCGACCCCGAAATCTCAACAGCATCTCTACATCAAGGAACTCTTATGAACGCCACCAAAGCTGATTTTGAAGCGCTCTTTGAACATAAAATGTCTGATGAGGAGATGCGGGAATTTTTACTCTCGTTATCCCTCAATACGCAGACCTCTTCGGAGATGATCGCAACCGCCGCAGAGGTGATGCGTAGACACTCGATCCTCCTCGAAGTCCCCGCTGAACTCAAACCAAAACTGATCGATGTCGTCGGGACAGGGGGAGATAAGAGCGGGAGTTTTAATGTTAGCTCCACCGTCGCTCTCCTCCTTGCCGCATCGGGTGCCTACGTCGCCAAACACGGGAACCGCTCCATCACTTCCAAATCGGGGAGTGCCGATGTCCTCGAATATTTAGGGGTTAAACTCGATCTTACTTTGGAGCAGAGCTCGACACTCCTCCAAGAGTGTGGATTTACCTTTTTGTTTGCCCAATATCACCATCCTGCGATGAAGTTCATTATGCCGATCCGCCGTTCGATCCCTGAGAAAACCATCTTTAATATCCTTGGACCTCTCACCAATCCGGTGGGACTCTCTAAAATCCTCCTCGGAGTGTTTGATGAGGTATTTGTCCCCAAAATGGCGGAAGCGGCGCGTGAACTGGGGATGCAATCGGCTATCGTGGTCAGTTCTCGCGAAAAGATGGACGAGATCAGTATTAGTGATATTACCTATGCGGGACATTTGAAAAATGGTGTGATAGAGTATTTCGAGATCGACCC
This sequence comes from Sulfuricurvum sp. RIFOXYD12_FULL_44_77, assembly GCF_001830725.1. Classification (NCBI taxonomy): domain Bacteria; kingdom Pseudomonadati; phylum Campylobacterota; class Epsilonproteobacteria; order Campylobacterales; family Sulfurimonadaceae; genus Sulfuricurvum; species Sulfuricurvum sp. RIFOXYD12_FULL_44_77. Next base: position 8,819 of record NZ_MIBU01000046.1, on the reverse strand, counting down.
GCAGATGTTAGGGATCAAAAAAGCGCCGTTTGAAGCGATCCTCGGCGGGGAAGCGGAACGAAATGCCGAGATCCTCACCGATATTTTAAACAACCGCTCAACCGAAGCTCAACGGGATATGGTTCTTATCAACGCCGCATACGCTCTTGTGGCTGAGGGGATGGCACGCGATGCTCAAGAGGGGCTTGAGATTGCCCGTGACACTTTGCTTAGCGGTAAAGCAGCTGAAAAGTTGAAACAAATCGTATCGGTATCGTCCAAACTATGATGAAGCTCTCCCTTGATAACTTAGCACCTTTGTGTGAGCAACTCTTCTCAGAATTACCTCATGGCGGCATCGTTGTTTTACAGGGGGATTTGGCGAGCGGAAAAACGACCTTTACCCAAGCGTTTGCCGATTATTTAGGGGTAGATGATGCCGTTACGTCACCGACTTTTTCACTACAGCAGTGCTACGGCAAACAACTCTACCATTATGATCTCTACAACTACGGATTTGAGAAATTTTTATCGTTAGGGATGATGGAAGAACTTGAACATGAGGGGTATCACTTGATCGAGTGGGGAGACGAAACGCTGATAGGGTGGCTTAAACGTGCCGGAATGGAGAGTGTTATTTTAAAAATTACCAAATGCGACGATGAATCGCGATGTTATGAGGTGCAACGTGCATGAATTAAAAATTGAAAACTTAGTCAAAACGATCAAGAATCACGAAATCGTCCGTGGAATCAGTATGGAACTTCATACCGGTGAAGTCGTAGGATTGTTGGGACCCAACGGAGCGGGTAAAACAACGACGTTTTACATGGTGTGTGGACTTATCGAAGCAACCGCAGGAAAAGTGTACATCGACGGCGAGGATGTCTCCCATTTGCCACTTCATAAACGTTCGCGTATGGGGATCGGGTATCTGCCGCAGGAAGCCTCTATTTTTAAAGACCTTACGGTAGAGGAAAACCTCATAATTGCCGCGCAAGCAGGTGATCTTGATGCGGAAACGGCAGAAAAACGGATCGAAGAGTTGCTGGAGATGTTTAACATCGAGCCGATTCGAAACCGTCGCGGGATCAATCTCAGCGGCGGGGAACGCCGTCGTGCCGAAATTGCACGGGCACTCGTTAATAAACCCCGATTTCTCCTGTTGGATGAGCCGTTTGCAGGGGTTGACCCTATCGCCGTCATGGATATTCAGGGGGTCATTTCCCAATTAGTAGAATACGGTATCGGCGTGTTGATAACCGATCATAATGTCCGTGAAACGTTAGCGGTATGTGATCGTGCTTACGTTATTAAAAGCGGTGAGCTATTAGCATCCGGATCAAGTGATGAGATTGCCCATAACAGCGATGTCCGTCAACACTATCTCGGCGAATCGTTTAAGTTCTAGTATCGCATGCTACGGGTAAAAACAAGCGTTGAGCTAAAAAATAAGCTTTCCAACACACTCCGTAACTGGCTCCCGATTCTTCAATCGAGCCTGAGTGATTTGGGTGAAGCGATGGCTCCGTTTGTTGAGGGGAACCCTCTTATTGATATCAAATCGGGTTATGAAGAATCCTTTGAATCGAGAATCCCGAAAAAAATTCAATACGGCTATGTCCAAAACTCCCACAGTGAAGCGATTGAAGCACTAACCGTTCAATACAAAGGGCTATTTGATATCCTCGAAGAGCAGGTTGACGGTTCCTTGTTTCCTACTCCCATTTCACAGCTCATTGCCAGACATATCATTGAAAACCTCGATGAGGGGGGATATTATGAGGGGGATGACACCGCTTTTTGTACAGCTCATGGGATTACTTCGGAGCAATTTGAAAAAATACGTCTCCGCTTTATCCATGTCGAACCGGTAGGGATCGGTGCGCGCAACGTCAGCGAATCGTTTTTGTTTCAGCTCGAATCTGCCTCGATCAGCGACGCAGGATATAACCTAGCCCGCGAAATGATTACCCATATGGACGAGTTGGGGCGCTATCGTAAAGAGGCTGCATTTGAGGAGGCGATGCGGGTGGTCGGGAGTTTTAAAAATCCCCCTGCAATTGATTATCTGGAAGATTCGCAGCAGGTAATCCCCGATTTGATGATTTATAACGATCCCGAAGAGGGGATCGAAGTTCGGCTTAACGATCAGTATTATCCGAGTGTTACCATTGATGCTGCCTACGGTGTCGATCATCCGTTTGTCCGTGAAAAGCTCAAAGAGGCGAAAAGTCTTGTTGATGCGTTGGAGATGCGTAAAGCGACCCTCTATAAAGTGGGATTGATGATCGTCGAATATCAGTATGACTTCTTTACGGGGGGTGCGATCAAACCGCTCACCCTTAAAACGCTTGCCGATGAATTCGGACACAATCCCTCCACTATTTCACGTGCCATCGCTAACAAATACATTGCCTGTGATCGCGGTATTTATCCGATGAAAGATTTTTTCACAACGGCCATCGATGAAGATGTCTCCAATGCCGCGATCAAAGATTATGTGGCGGAACTGGTCAAAAACGAATCCCATAAAAAACCGCTCAGCGATATGAAACTTTTGGAAATGATTCAAGAAAAGTTTAAAATCACGATGGTGCGCCGAACGATCGCAAAATACCGCAAGCAGCTCAACATCGCAGGCTCCAGCGAGCGTAAACAGCTTTATCTTTTAGGGCGTTAGTGAAACATTTAAAAGCGTATCTCGATGAGCAGGTAGCCGCTCGAAACCATAAAGATGAGTTATGTGCCGAACGTCCCGATCCTCTAATGGTAGCCAGAACCTCTATGGATCAGCATCATGCCCTGACGTGTGCTCTATTCTCGTACGGGAGTGCCAAAGCCATTGTTGCTTTTTTAGCCTCTTTAAAAGAGGATTTAGCAGATTGCGAAGAATCGGTTTTACGTTCACAATTAGAGGGGAAATATTATCGCTTTCAGAGTAGCGAAGATATTATTCAATGGTTTTGTACCCTTAGGGGCTTAAAAGCCTCTGGCGGGGCTGAGAAGGCCTTTGAAGATGGGTATTCGTCAGATGGTGTTATCGGCGGAGTATCGACATTGATAACAACTCTTTATGACCTTAACCCGTATCGTTCCAAAGGGTATGAATTTTTGATTGGAAAACCGATTGCCTCCATAACAAAAGCCTCGGCTATGAAACGGTGGATGATGTACCTGCGGTGGATGGTACGCAAATGCGAACTCGATATGGGATTATGGAGCGGAGTGAGTCAAAGCGATTTGATTATGCCGCTTGATACCCATACGTTTAAGGTTTCACGCTCTCTAGGGCTTTTAAGCAGGTCGCAGTGCGATATGAGAGCCGCTATCGAACTGACCGAAGCTCTTAAACTATTTGATCCCCTTGATCCCCTCAAATACGATTTCGCCCTCTATCGGATCGGGCAGGAAAAACAGCTAGAGATAGATTGTGGTACAATCTCGTCCATAAAATTGAATAATAAGAAGTTTATGTCCTAATGAAGAAAATTTTAATCGTCAGTGACGGAGCTATCGGTCAGCACTTTATTGAACGTGTAATCGGTACCTATACCACTGAAAATCTTTATTATGTTGTCCAAACAAGTGATAAAGTTTTTGAGGGGTATAACCCCGGGCGATACAAATTCTTTCAATTTGATCCCACCAGTTTCTATAAAATTGCCAATTTGTTGAAGATGGATTTTTGGCAAGTAATTTTAGCTATGGAGAATCAAAGCGATTTGGAATATACGATTAAAAACATCCGTTTGTATAAGCCGAATATTCGAATTATTGCCCTTGATCTATGGAATACGGTCAGTCCGTGTGATGATATCGAATGGGTCAATATGCAAGAGCTTATTGCCGCCAATATGATCGATTATCTTCCGAATATCCCTGTTTTGGCTAAAAATATAGGATTGGGCTCGGGCGAGATTATGGAGGTTTTGGTTCCGTTTGGGAGTTCGTTCGTCTACCGTCATATCGGCTCGATTGAACAAAAAAATTGGAAAATAGCGGCCATTTACCGTAACCGTCAGTTGATTATTCCCAGCGACAATAAAATGATTCAGCCGAATGATACGTTGGTATTGGTCGGTGATCCGGCGGTATTACGGTCGATTTACAGAGCGATTAAACGGGAACTCGGGCAGTTTCCGGCACCGTTTGGGTCTAAAATTTATCTGTATATCGATATGAGTATTGAAAAATCTTCTTCCATAATGTCGTTGGTCAGACGAAGTGTTTTTATCCAAAAAAAGCTTCGTAAACCGCTTATTATTAAAATAATCAATCCGGGTGATATTGACGTACTGCGGATGATTAAAGCATCTGCACAGGGAGATGTGACAGTTGATATCGATTATGAGGCTCTGCCGGATGAGGGGATGATTCTTAACGATATTAAAAAATATCACATCGGTCTTTTCCTTGTTTCCCACACTGCTTTTTCAATCACTTCAATTCGAAAAAAACTTTATGCCGGAAATGTTCCTGTACTGAAACTTGCCGATTGCTCCTTCTCTGCATTGAATGAGAGTGTGGTAATTTTGAGTGAAGAGGGGCATATTGAAAATATCTCCACCACGATTTTTGACGTCTCTTCCCAATTCGGATTTAACCTTGAACTCATCGATTACATCAACGAAGAGGGAGCACATAAAAGGGAAGTAATTGAACATTTTAATAACCTTTCTGCTATTTTTTCAAAATCGATTCGTGTTACGGCTCAAGAGAACAATCCGATTCGAGAGTTACGGGAGAGAGATAATTTTCTTCACGTTTTGCCGTTCACTTCTAAAATGTTTATGAACCCGTTTACAGCCTATTTTTCAACCGATCCTGAAGTGCTGTATCGCAAACTCGGACGCAATCACCAGCTTTTCATCCCTACACAAATTTAACCCCCGCAAGAGGGTTTTAAGTCATCTTTTAGTAAACTATTTCTCACACCGTAACAACTTAATTTATCAGGTTTTTCTATGACGATATCTATCAATCTTAAACGTGTAATTGACGACTCGTATCCCATCCATATCGGTCCGTTGCCGGAAATTAACTTTGAGGGAAAAGTCGTTGTTTTGACCAACCCGAAAGTGGCAGGTTTGCACTTGCAAACGCTTCTTTCACGATTGAGTGCCAAAGAGGTTTATATCGTTACGATTCCCGATGGCGAGCAGTACAAAACATTCGAGACGATTGAATCGGTGCTGGAACGTATGTTTGATCATCGTTTAAACCGCAAATCGCTTTTAGTCGCATTCGGCGGCGGCGTGATCGGTGACATGGGGGGATTTACTGCGAGTCTGTACAACCGAGGTATCGACTTCATCCAAATCCCGACAACACTCCTTTCCCAAGTCGATGCGAGTGTCGGGGGAAAAACAGGGGTTAATAACCGATACGGAAAAAATCTGATCGGTGCTTTTCATCAGCCGCGCGCTGTCTATATCGATCCAAATTTTTTGAAGACACTTCCTTCCCGAGAATTTGGGGCGGGTGTAGCGGAGATTGTCAAAATGGCAGTGACTTTTAACGCACCTTTTTTCGAATGGCTGGAAAACAATGATTTGCGAGAAGGGGATAATCTTCTCTACGCAATCGCTAAAGCGGTCGAAACCAAAGCCGGTGTTGTCGAAGAGGATGAAAAAGAGCAAGGACTTCGTGCGGCACTCAACTACGGCCACACATTCGGTCATGTCATCGAGAACGAAACGCAATACGAAACCTATCTGCACGGGGAGAGTGTCGCTATCGGTATGGTGATGGCAAATGCTCTTGCGTGTGAAGCAGGGTTGATGACTCACGAGGAAGCCGAGCGTGTCAAAGCCCTTCTTGCCCGCTATGATTTGCCCCTTACCTATCCTATTACCGATGTTGAAAAGTTTTATCAAACCTTTTTCTTGGATAAAAAAAGTGCCGACAGTGCTATCACTTTCATCCTTCCGCGCGGAATCGGTGGGGTTGAGATTACTGATGCGATCGAAGCTCCCGTTGTTAAAAAAATATTATCTACATTTCAAGGAATCGGCGCGTGAGACTTTATCGACTCTTTTTACTCTCTCTCTTCTTTGCAGTTTTAACCTTTGGTGCTGTTCAAAATGAAAAACAAGAGATTCAAGACAATGCGATAGAACTACCCAAAGAGGTTGAAATCGAAAATGCCCGTGAAGAGCTCGCTAAAATCCAAAAAGAGCTATCCAAAGGGAACAGCATTTGGCTTAAAAGCTATAACTCCTATATGGCGTATCAAGAGTCTCGAAAAAGTCTTCGAGAGGTTAAATATCGGATTGAACAGCTAGATAGACGCTCTTTTTCAGTTGAGCGAAAGCTTGAGAGTGAAGCACTTCAAGCCAAGCAAAAGGTTCTGACGGAGCAGATCGAACTCCTTAAAGCGCAAGGGGCATCTCCGTTTGTATCGCTCCTAAAACCGGATGAAGCGGGTGAACTCCCTAGCATCACCAATCCGTTTGATATTATTACCGGCATATCGTATATCAAACGCCTCAACAGCTACTACAAAGATTATGTTTTGCGCGAAGAGGAGCTTCAAGAGCTCATTACCCTTATGGAACGTCAGGTTGCTCTTTATAAAACCATTACCCGACTTGATCCAAAAGCCGACTATGAGGTAGAACTTGACGCGACATTGTTGCAAGTTGAAAAATTCAAACTGGCGTTGGAAACGCTTGTCTCTACCGCTGAAGTATACGAGAAACGGATTGAGTCGACCGAAGCTAAAATCAACAAAGAGATAAAAGACCAAATCTACAAACTGTTGAACATCGGAATGATTGTTGCCGTTTTGATTATCATCTCCTTTTTGTTTAAACGGGTGATTAAACGCTATATTGTTGATAATGAACGATTTTATATGGCGAATAAGATCGTCACCTTTATCAATGTCACGTTGATTATTATTATTTTACTCTTCAGCTATATCGATAATGTCGGCTATTTCGCCACCGTACTCGGATTTGCCTCTGCCGGTCTCGCCATTGCGATGCGGGATTGGTTTATGTCGCTGCTCGGATGGCTTGTTATCGTCGTCGGTGGTTCGATCCATGTCGGTGATCGTGTCCGTTTTGTGAAAGACGGGATGGAATATGTCGGAGATGTTTTGGATATTTCGATGCAGCGGATAACGTTGATGGAAGATGTTACGCTGACGACATTGGAAACAAATCGACGAGCGGGGCGAATCGTTTTTGTCCCTAACAACTATATTTTTACCTCGATGATCGCCAACTATTCGCATGGATCGCTTAAAACGGTGTGGGATGGGATTGACATTGTCATCACATTCGATTCGAATCACAAAAAAGCGGCGCATTTGGTAAAAGAACTTTGCCGTAAATATTCCAAAGGGTACACCGATATCACCCGTAAGCAGATCAACAAACTCAGAGATCGTTACAGCCTGAAAAACAGTAATGTCGAACCGCGTATATTTACCTTTATCGAACCGCACGGGGTTAAAATCAGTGCGTGGTATCTGACCAATGCCTACGCGACGCTAACGCTTCGCAGTACGATCTCTGCCGATATTATCGATGCGTTCAATGCCGAGTCAGATATTACGATCGCCTATCCGACACAGACGTTCTATACGGCTCCGATACCGCCGAAATCTCCACCGCCGATGGACGTGTAATGAAACCGAAGGTCTATTTCAAAACATTCGGTTGCCGCACGAACGTTTTTGATTCGCAGGTGATGATGTCTGCTTTGAATGACTACGAAGTGACCGAGGATGAGGGGAGTGCCGATATCGTTGTCGTCAACTCCTGCACGGTGACCAACGGTGCGGATGTAAGTGTTCGCGGCTATATTAATCAGATGGATAAGCAGGGAAAAAAGCTTTTTTTGACGGGATGCGGCGCTCACACAAAAGGGGAATCCCTATTTGGTGCAGGGAAAATCCAAGGGGTCTTCGGCCCTTCGGAAAAAATGAAAATCAACACACTCCTCTCCTCCCAGAGCCGCTTTTATGAGATTGGCGATCTGAACTACATTGATGATGCGATTGTCGATGAATTCGTCGGTAAATCGCGTGCGTTTATCAAAATCCAAGAGGGGTGCAATTTTCGTTGCAGTTATTGCATAATCCCCTTTGTACGCGGTGATGCACGCAGTATGGATGAAGCCAATATTTTAGAGCAGGTATCACGACTCGCAAGCAACGGTTTCGGGGAGTTTGTTCTGACGGGGACGAATGTCGGAAGCTACGGTCAGGGCGAGGGGCGAAATATCGCGGAATTGATGAAAAAGATGTCATTGATCCGTGGTGTTCGCCGTATTCGTGTCGGTTCATTAGAGCCGATACAGGTCAATGAATCGTTTCGGGAAATTTTGGATGAGCCGTGGCTGGAACGCCATCTTCACATCGCGATTCAACACAGCAGCGACGCAATGCTTCGCCTTATGAACCGTCGCAACCGTCATGTGAACGATGTTGAGTTATTCGGGATGTTAAACGATAAAGGATTTGCCCTCGGAACCGATTTTATTGTCGGACATCCGGGAGAGAGCGATGCGATCTGGAACGAGGCGATGGAGAATATCCGCTCACTTCACCTTACCCATATTCACCCTTTTACCTACTCAAAACGGGACGGGACACCGAGTGCGGTGATGAAACCCGAAGTAAACGGAGCCGTCTCATCCCAAAGAATGGCTGAACTGAACGCCATCATTGAATTGAATAATAAAACATTCCGTCAAAAAATGGGACATATCCCGTTGGAAGTACTGGTCGAATCGGGTGAGGGGACTCAGTATATCGGATACGATCAGTTTTATAACAAAGTAGTGATCGAATCGCTCGAAGATATTAGCGGCGATTGGATCACACT
>NZ_MIBU01000045.1:0-11403 GCF_001830725.1 Sulfuricurvum sp. RIFOXYD12_FULL_44_77 | reverse complement strand
TTGGAAGGGTCGGTTTTGGGGATCTCGACGACCAAAGACGTTACCACATTCGTGAAAATTCGAGGTGGGGTGGATCAGTACGGATTGGCTCGGATCGACGGATCGCTCAATACCAAAGACCCTAAAAAATTCACCGATATGAAAGTGGCTTTCGATAATTTGGAACTTAAAGGGTACACCCCCTATTCTCTTGAATTTTTGGGGTACAAGATCGCGGGGGGGAAACTCTTTTTGGATCTTGGATACAAGATTGATCAGGGAAAACTGGGTGCTGCTAATCGTGTCGTGATTAAACAAATTGAGCTTGGGGCAGAGAAAACGGGCGGATCACCGTGGCCGTTGCGGCTGGTAGTTGCATTGTTCGAAGACAGTGACGGTGTTATCGATATTGATCTCCCTATCGAGGGGGATGTGAATAACCCCGATTTCAAATATGGCAAAGTGGTATGGCAGGTGATCGGAAATCTCTTTACCAAAGCGGTGACCTCTCCGTTTAGACTACTGGGATCGATGATGGGGATTGAGAGCGATAAGCTCTCTTCTATTAACTTTGAAACCGGCTCGGCGACACTTTTGCCGCCGGAAGTGGAAAAACTTGATCAGATTACGGCGATACTTTCCAAGCGTCCTAAACTCTCATTGGCCCTCTACGGCGGATGGGATGAGGTAGGCGATACCCGTGCGCTCAAAGAGGGTAAACTTGTTCAAGCTGCATTGAAACGAAATAAAAATCTCAAAATCGACTCTACCCAAGCGATGAGCGTGGAATTGCTCGAAGTGATGGCAGAGGATTCCTTGGATAAAAAAGAGCTCAAAGAACTTAAAGCCTCGTATAAAGAGCAATACCCTGAAGAAGCGGCGTATGTCCGCTACTATTCGGCGGCATTAATCGACAAGTTGGTTGTGTTGCAGCCGCTTAGTTCAGCAGAACTTCAAACACTGGCGCAACAGCGCTCTATCGCCATTCGGGATTATTTGCAGAAAACACCGGGATTTGACAAGCGGCTGCTTATTAAAGAGAATGAAGGGGTAAAAGGGGAAAAAGAAGAGATCATTCCGACACGTTTGGAGATTGTCCTTCCCTAATATTTTGAGATTTTTGTGATTCGTCCTATAATGTCACACTTATTTTATAGGAGAATCTATGCCGTTTTCACCCACAAAGCGCAAAGATACCCTTAGCGGTATCCTTTTTGTCGCTATATTTGCCGCAGCCGCGACAATGATCGCTGATTTGTCGGTTATCAAAAATCTAGGAATCTCACCATTGGTCGTGGGGATTGTTCTGGGGATATTTTTTGCCAATACACTTCATAACCGTATCCCCTTCGTATGGGAGGGAGGGATTACTTTTTCGGGTAAAAAAATCCTTCGTTTCGCTATCGTTTTTTACGGTTTCCGCATTACCTTTCAACAAATCGCTGAGGTAGGGATGGAGGGGTTTATGGTCTCGTTGATCATGCTCTCTACAACGTTTATCCTTGGAACCTACATCGGACAGAAAATCTTTAAAATGGATCGAGATACATCGATGCTAACCGCATCAGGGGCATCGGTATGCGGTGCAGCGGCTGTTTTGGCAACGGAACCGGTACTCAAATCAGAAGAGCATAAAGCAGCGATCGCTGTGTCGATGGTTGTATTGTTCGGAACGATTGCTATGTTCTTGTATCCTGCCCTTTACAGTGCGGGAGTGTTTGCGGGAATGGATGATAAGACGTTCGGTATTTTCGTCGGCGGAACCATTCACGAAGTAGCCCAAGTTGTTGCCGTCGGCGGAGCCTACGGGAAAGAGGCAGCGGATGCTGCGGTGATCGTTAAAATGACGCGGGTTATTATGATCGCTCCGATGCTGATCGTTTTGGGAATTTATCTCTCGTATGCCGCTAAAAAAAGCGGTAGCGTAGGGGGAGGGGTGAAACTCGTTATTCCGTGGTTTGCCGTCTATTTTATCGGTATGGCAGGGGTTAACTCACTGCTCACGCAATACAGTCTTGCCCATGCGGGAGAATCGATTTCAGTACTTATCACCTCTGCCGTCGAAAATATTAATCTTATCGATACGTTCCTTTTAACTATGGCAATGACCGCTTTGGGTATGGGGACACGATTTGCTAAGTTCAAAGGGTTGGGGATGGCACCGCTCTATACGGCAGGGGTAATGTTCGGATGGCTCCTTATCGGCGGATATTTTATTACGATGTGGGTTGTTGCTACATTTTAAGAGGTTTTTACTTTTCAAACTGATAACGATTTCGCAGTAGTTTTTCTATAGCTTCCGCCATCTTTTGATATCCGAGGGCGTTGGGGTGGATGTAGTCGCTTTTGTAGCGGTTGTCATGAAGAATATCGGCGAGAATATCCTCTTCGATTTCTAAATGGTATGCTTCGGCCAGTTCTTCGTAAAGAGGGGGCGGGGTGAGCTGAAGAAATCCGAATTGCGGAACGGAGATTAAAACTACATCAATATTTTGAGATTGTGCCAATCGGATCATTTGCTCCAAATTTGTACGCAGTTTTTGTATATCTTGTTTTTTAAGTATGTCATTTCCTCCGTGGCAGAGAAGCAAAATCTTTGGCTTAACTCTTTGAAGCAATGAAGGGAGCCGTTTGAGCCCCTCTTCGGAGAGTTCTCCAGAAATCCCCCCATTGATTACCTTACGCCCTAAAAGTTCTTCTAAACGTGCGGGATAGCTCTCTGTGGGAGTAGCTCCGTATCCATAGGTTAGACTGTCACCAAAAGCGAGAATCACTGCTTCTTTATCAATATATTTGTTAGCTCCTTCGGGTGCACTATAATAGCGATTAAATAAGAAGCTCCCAATAAGTAATACGGCTACAATCGTATAGATTCTATTTAATGTCATATTCAGCGCTTTCGATAGCTCAATGCCTCAAGCAAATGAGTTTTCCCTATATCTGATTCACCTTCGATATCAGCGATTGTCCGTGCTACTTTTAGGACACGGCTCACCGCTCGAAACGATAAGCCGAATCTCCCTATCGCCTGATCAATAACCTGTTGCGTTTCATCATTCAAAGGACAGTATCGGGCAATCTCCGCATCATTAAGCGAGCCGTTTAATCTCTCTTGCCCCCGTTCTTTTTGACGCAAAAAAGCGTGACGTACTTTTGCGTGAAGGTGATGGGACGAGACGCTCGGTTTGTCCTCGGCACTCACAGCATGCATTTGGACATACAGATCGATACGGTCTAAAAAGGGATCAGAGAGACGAGATTTATAACGATTTATTTCTAAATCACTGCATCGGCATGCGGTCGTCGTACTGAAAAGATTGCCGCATGGGCAGGGGTTCATTGCCGCAACAAATAAGAAATTGGCATCATAAGTTACTTTCGTATTGACGCGTGAGATGCGTATATGGCGATCTTCCAACGGTTCACGGAGTGCTTCGAGTACCGTTTTAGAAAAATGAGGGAGTTCATCAAAAAATAAGATCCCCCCATGCGCCAAGCCTACCTCTCCGATTTGAGCTTTATGACTTCCACCACCAAAGATACTTGCTCCTGTGCTGGAGTGATGAGGGGAACGAAATGGGCGTAGAGGGGAAAAGGTTGGCTCTTTTCCTTCCAGTATCTCCAGTTTAGCGCATTCCAGCATCTCTTGATTGTGAAGCGGCGGCATAATATGGACCAATCGTTTGGCAATCATCGATTTACCTGAACCGGGAGAGCCTTCCAAGAGTAAGTTGTGCATTCCAGCCGCCGCAATCAAAGCGGAACGTTTGGCATGTTCTTGTCCCTTGATATCGATAAAATCGAGGGGATAGTGTTCATGAAAGTAGTAGTTTGTATCTTCATGAATCAAATGGCTATAATCAAAGGAGCTGATATGCGCTTCGGTTTCTGGGAGCACTTCGGCACGTAAGAGATTGAGGGTCTCTGTGAGAGTCTCTACCCCGTAAAAAATGATGTTGGGTATCTTGGAGAGTTTGGGGAGACTGATACGTGGAACAATGGCACGCTCAATTATCCCCTGCTTGGCTAATGAGAGGATGATGGGATAGAGGAGGGTGTTTTCAGTGACGCTTCCATCCAATCCAAGCTCTCCGAATACATACCATGATGATAAATCTCCCTCATAATTTCCTAACGCAATGAGTGTCGCGATCGGAAGATCGAAATGAGACCCCTCTTTTCGTAAATCACTGGGGGCAAGATTAATGGTGAGACGTTTCGGGGGAAAAGTAAACCCGTTGCTGAGAAGGGCAGATTTTACCCGCTCTTTTGACTCAGTTATGGCAGTATTGGCCATTCCGACGATAGTAAAAGCCGGTAGCCCTTTGGTTGCAGTGAATTGGACTTCGACCGGTGAAGCGTCAATTCCTTCAAAGGTAGCACAAAGTAACTGTTTCATGGGTAATCCAAAATAGTATTTAACAGTTATGGTATCGTAAATGTTGGATTGAAAGAATTATATTGCAAAATGCAATATAATAAGGAAGACTATTTTTTGTCTTTGAGTACTTTTTTATACTCTTTCTCAAATTTTTTACGTCGGTTGTAGGTGAGTTTATCGATAAAGAGTTTTCCTTCCAAATGATCCATTTCGTGCTGAATGGCGATGGCTAAGAGTTCACAGGCATCAAGGGTACACGCTTCTCCATGACGGTTTTGGTAGTTTAGGGTCAGTGTTTCGTACCGCTCTATATCCTCATAAAAACCGGGGACGCTTAGGCACCCCTCTTGGTAGAGGATATTGCCTTGAGGGGCATGAATTACCGGATTAATAATCTCAATGATATTCTCTTTGCTTTGGTTTCCTTCGTCATCGGGAATACAAAGGATGAGTGCACGGATCGGATTTGCCACTTGAATAGCAGCTAAGCCGATACCATTGGAGCTTATCATTGTTTCATACATATCGTCTAAAAAGCGGTGGAGCAATTCATCAAAATTGACCACCTCTTTAGAACGCATTTTAAGTTGTTTGTTAGGGTAGGTGATAATGGGTAGAAGCATAAGAACCTTATTCGTTTTCGCTGCAGACCATATACCGAATCTTAGAGTTATTGTCGGCTGCATCCATAGCATTGAGAGTACAAACAAGGGTTTGGTCTACCCCTTGTGCAGGGTTTAATTCGGTGACTCCGATAGCGATACGCAATTGGATCTCCTTTTCAGCAATGAAAAAATTGCTCGAAGAGACGAGATCAAAGAGACGTTCAGACGCCCGTTTGGCACTTTCTATATCGGTATGTTTTAATACCATGGCAAAAACACCTTCGCCGTAGTGGGCAACGATATCACTGCGTCTAGACGTTTTAAGAAGAAGCCGCGCTACCGTACGCACCATGAGTTGCTGTGCTTTTTCACTTTGGATACTTTCTCCGGTCGATTTGGAGAGACGCACGGTGATAAGAGAGCTTTTGTGTTTGAACTCATCGATAAGATGACGTTCTTGCTCCAGTTTGGTAATAAGGAAACGTTTGTTATAGACACCATATTGATTATCAAAAATAGTTTCATTTTCTACTTGTTTTACGATGGTAGCGGTCTCATCATAAATAACTTTCATATGAGATACTTGCTTTTTCAATATGGAGCTGAGTTTGCCGACATCATTGCCAAGAGATGCAAGCAAATCGTTTGCACCGTTTAGAGAAGGGATCTCTTTCATCTCTTCTTTGCGCTTTTCTAAAATTTTCTCCATCAAGGAGATGTTTTTATAGAGAGTTGCGCTTAGCTGCAAAATGCTTTTGACGGATGAGAACCCTTGTTTGAGGGTTTTTTCCAACTCTATGCTCGACTCGTCGTGATTATCCTCTTCGAGTTCTAAAATAGAGCCGATTTGACGTCGGAGACTTTCGCTCTTATCTTCTAAAATACGATCAAAATAGAGAGAAAAATTGTTAGGGGTAGGAGGAAGATTATCTGAAATAAGGGCATTTAAAACCTCTTTGGCGAAAATCTCAAGATCACTGGTGGGATCACTGAGTGAACCCGCAGTAATAAAAGCACTCTCGTCACCACCCTTTTGGGTCGTTTGTCGCTGCGCACGTTTTAGATCACTGAGAGCCGCCATGGTTTGCCCCTTACTTCTCTTCTTTTTCTTTTTGAACCAATACTTCGTCAATGATACCATAAAGTACCGCTTCGGCGGCTGACATAAAGTTATCACGATCGGTATCTTTTTCGAGCTTTTTGACACTTTGTCCGCAGTTTTTAGCCAAAATTTCATTGAGTTCGGCTTTCATGCGCAAAATCTCTTTGGCTTGGATCTCGATATCGGTTGCTTGACCTTGCGCTCCACCGAGAGGCTGATGAATCATAATACGTGCATGCGGGAGAGCGTAGCGTTTCCCTTTAGCCCCTGAACTGAGCAAAAATGCCCCCATTGATGCCGCTTGACCGATACAGATCGTACAAACATCAGGGCGAATATAGTTCATCGTATCATAAATCGCCATTCCGGAAGTGATGACACCGCCGGGTGAGTTGATATAAAAATAGATGTCTTTTTGAGGATCTTCCGCTTCTAAAAAGAGAAGCTGTGCCACGATAGAAGAGGCAACAGGATCGTTCACTTCACCGCTAAGCATGATGATACGGTCTTTGAGTAGACGGGAATAGATATCATACGAGCGCTCTCCGCGCCCCGTTTTTTCAATGACGTAAGGGATGTAGCTCATCGTGATTACTTAATTTTATCGTTAAGCAATTTACTCAACACGCGATCTTCGATCATCGCCATTTGGATCGCAGGAAGGTATCCTGATTCTTGGTAGTGTTTGTATACTGCCGCAGGATCTTGACCCATTTGCATCGCTTCGTAGTAAATGGTTTGCATCAACTCTTGTTCGTTAACGATGATGTTTTCCGCTTTTGCCAACGCATCAACGATAAAGGTTGCTTTAACCGCGCGGCATGCATCTTCACGGAAAGTTTCACGCATCGCTTTTACTTTTTCTGCATCGCCTCTAAGCTCTTCGAGTTCTGCTTCGCTCAAGTCGCGAGCTTTTTTGTTGAGTGCCATATCCATCTCTTGTTCCACGATGAACTCAGGAAGATCGATCGTGAATGCACTTACGAATGTTTCCATAAGATTCGGTTTGAGTTCATCATTGTAGACAACGCTCATCGCTTCGCTCTCAAGCTGCTCTTTTACTTTTTCTTTGAGCATTTCTACACTGGCGTCTTCATACCCCGGAAGCATCTTTTTAGCAAGCTCATCATCGATGGTTACCGCTTCTTTAGCTTGGATCGCATGGATTTTTACTTTGAATTCGGCAGGTTTCCCGGCAAGTTTTGCTCCGCCGTAGTTTTCAGGGAAGGTTACCGCGATGGTTTTTTCCTCCCCTTTTTTCATTCCGATCACTTGATCTTCAAATCCAGGGATAAATTGACCGCTTCCAAGACGAAGAGAGAACCCTTCTGCTTTTCCACCTTCAAACGGTTCGCCATCAACAAATCCTTCGAAATCGAGAAGTGCTGAATCACCGCTCACTAAGGCACGGTTTTCTTCTACGTTAACCAAAGGGGCTTGAGCGGATGCCAGTTCTTCGATACGTGCAGTGACTGCCGCATCGTCGATGGCAGGTTTTACAACATCAGGAACCATCGCTACGTAATCACCGAGTTCGATTGCAGGACGGGTTGCGATGATCACTTCAACGTCAATACCGTTATCGTTTTTCTCGAATTTAGCGATTTGAGGTTCGCCGATCAGTGTGTCAGCGGCAATCGCCATCTCTTGTAGACCAGCACTTAAAAGATCACGCAACGCTTGCGCCTCCGCATCTTGAACAAGGCGTTCACCGTATTGTTTTTTTACGGCACTGAGAGGTACTTTACCTTTACGGAAACCGGCAATTTTTGCCTCTTTGGAGAGCTGATTGGCAATTTTTTCGACGTTAGCATCGATTGTGCCGCGCGTGATAGCCGCGTTGATTTTCGCGTTGGCTGAGTCAATTTTGTTTGTAGTAATTTTCATTAAATCCCTTTTGTTAACGTCTCTTATCAGACTAAATGGTGGCAATAATATCCAAAAAGGGTTAATTGTACGCTGAATTAAAATAAAAGCAAAGACGTGATAAAGTAATAACAACAATATTATTCCTGATGAGAGAGTCGATGTCTAAAGCAATTGAACAGCAAAATTTTGAAGAAGCGGTCAAAACAATGATCCGCTATGTCGGAGAGGACGTCAACAGAGAAGGGCTTGAAAAGACCCCAAACCGTGTTTTAAAAGCGTATGAATTTATGTTCGGCGGGTATCAGGAAGACCCTCAGGAGATACTAAATTCGGCAATGTTTGCGAGCAGTAACGATGAAATGGTGTTGATCAAAGATATCGAATTTTATTCAACATGCGAGCATCATCTTCTCCCGATTATCGGTCGGGCGCATGTCGCCTATATCCCTGATGGCAAAGTGGTCGGTCTCTCTAAAATCCCCCGCGTCGTCGATGTCTTTGCCCGTCGAATGCAAATCCAAGAGCAGCTTACCGAACAAATTGCCGATGCATTGATGGAAGCGGTTTCCCCCAAAGGAGTGGCGGTGGTGATTCAGGCGCGCCACATGTGTATGGAGATGCGAGGCGTCCAAAAAATCAGCTCAACGACGACTTCGAGTGCCCTTCGCGGATTGTTTAAGCGGGATGAAAAGACTCGGATGGAATTTTTTAGCCTCATTAATTCTTCCAGCGGGAACCGTTACTAACCGATGCCGCTCAAATCATTGCGAAGCCGTTTAGGGGTTGAGAAGCTCACCACCGTATTCGGCACGGTGAGTAAAATCAGTCCCACCGTGATTGTCGCCGAAGGGCTGCATGTCAGTATCGGCGATACGGTATTACTGGTCTCGGAGATGAGCGGTGCCGAGGCACTGGGGATGGTCAGCGAAGTGGAGCGCAACCGTTTTTTTATCACCCCTTTTCGTTTTGTGGAAGGGTTTCGTGCCGGAGATAAAGTCTATCCGAATCAAACCGGAATGATGATTGAAGTGGGTGAGGCGCTGCTTGGGCGGGTTGTGGATCCGTTTATGAATCCCATCGACGGAAAAGGCTCTATCGGCGGTACCCATCTCGAATCGATCATTAAAGCACCGATTGCCGCGATGAAGCGAGGGATGATCGATGAGCCCTTTAGCGTTGGGGTAAAAACGATTGACGGGTTGTTGACATGCGGCAAAGGGCAAAAACTGGGAATTTTTGCGGGGAGCGGTGTCGGTAAATCGACCTTGATGGGGATGATTGTTCGTGGCGCTGCTGCCCCCATCAAAGTGGTGGCTCTTATCGGCGAGAGGGGGCGAGAGGTTCCTGAATTTATCGAAAAATCACTCGGAGGCAATCTCGAAAACACGGTTCTCGTCGTCGCAACCAGTGATGATTCTCCCCTGATGCGTAAATACGGTGCCTTTAGCGCTATGAGCGTGGCGGAGTATTTTAAAGCGCAGGGAAAAGATGTCCTCTTTATGATGGACTCGGTGACCCGTTTTGCGATGGCGCAGCGGGAGATTGGTTTGGCACTCGGTGAACCTCCTACCTCAAAAGGGTATCCCCCCTCTTCGTTGACGCTATTACCGCAACTGATGGAACGTGCAGGAAAAGAGGAGGGTAACGGTTCGATTACCGCTTTTTTTACCGTTCTTGTGGAGGGGGATGATATGTCCGATCCGATTGCCGATCAGTCCCGCTCGATACTCGATGGTCACATCGTCCTCTCGCGGGAGCTGACCGATTTCGGGATCTATCCCCCTATCCATATCCTCAACTCCGCTTCACGTGTCATGAACGATATAATTACCCCTGAGCATCTAGCGGCCGTTCGTCGATTTCGACGACTCTATACGCTCTTAAAAGAGAATGAAATGTTGATCCGTATCGGTGCGTATGTTCGGGGGACCGATAAAGAGCTTGATGAGGCTATCAGTAAAAAAGAGAAGATGGAAGCGTTTCTCTCGCAAGAGGCAATGAGCATCTCAGGGTATCAAGCGTCTATTGATCAGATGATAGAATTGATGGGTAGTTGATCTAATCCTTAAGCATTCCTAAATATAAAAAACCCTTAAGGTTACTATAACATCGTTTGCACTATTATCCCAAAAGTTAAACAAGACTAAATTAGTCTTTTATTTAGAACCCTATTATAGGAGCATTATATGCAAGTCTATCTGGACAACAACGCGACAACGATGGTCGATCCTGCCGTCGTAGAGGCGATGATCCCTTATTTTAGTGAGGTTTACGGAAACCCGAACTCACTGCACCGTTTTGGAACCGCATCACACCCAGCGATCACAAAAGCCATTAATCAGATGTATAAAGGGATTAATGCGAGCGACAAAGATGATATTATTTTTACTTCATGCGCTACCGAATCAAACAACTGGGTTCTCAAATCGGTATGGATTGATAAGATTGTAAACGGGGATAAAAACCATATCGTTACCAGTGAAATCGAACACCCCTCCGTCCTCTCTACCTGTAGATTTCTCGAAGAACAAGGGGTCAAAGTGACCTATCTTCCGGTGAACGATCAAGGGATTGTTGAAGCCCATACCCTTCGCAGTTTCATCACCGATAAAACGGCGCTTGTATCTATTATGTGGGCGAACAATGAAACAGGGATGATTTTCCCGATCAAAGAGATGGGGGAGATCTGTAAAGAGAAAGGGGTTCTTTTCCATACAGACGCGGTTCAGGCTGTGGGCAAAATTCCGGTTGATATGCAGGATGTGCATGTCGATTTTATGTCGATGTCGGCCCATAAATTTCACGGTCCAAAAGGGATCGGAGCGCTGTATATTCGTAATTCTCAAGAGTTGACTCCGTTATTACATGGGGGAGAACATATGGGAGGACGCCGATCCGGTACCCTCAATGTCCCTTATATCGTCGGTATGGGAAAAGCGATTGAGCTGGCAACCGAGAATATCGCCGAAAAAATGGCTTCTATTCGTGTTAAACGGGATCGTCTCGAAGATGCTCTACTCTCACAGCTTAGTGACGTCATGGTCGTTGGAAATCGCGATAATCGGACACCGAATACCATTTTGATCTCTATTCGCGGAGTTGAGGGTGAGGGGATGCTGTGGGACTTGAACAATGCCCTCATCGGTGCCTCTACTGGTTCGGCCTGTGCCTCGGAAGATCTCGAAGCCAACACCGTAATGCTCGCTATCGGTGCCGATAATGAGTTGGCTCATACGGGTATCCGTTTGAGCCTTAGCCGTTTTACAACGGACGAAGAGATTGATTACGTCATTGAGCGGTTTTCAACGGCGGTAAAACGTCTACGCGCGATTTCAAGCTCGTACGCAATCGTACAACCCACTCCCGGCGGTGAAGCTGGAGAATGTCACATTCATCACTAAAGGATTCTATTATGGCAAAAAATGATTTATTGGGCGGATCTCTTTGGGATCAGTATTCCAACAAAG
>NZ_MIBU01000044.1:0-2059 GCF_001830725.1 Sulfuricurvum sp. RIFOXYD12_FULL_44_77 | reverse complement strand
TCCGGAGTAAGCGTCTCTTTTTTACTGGCGACACTGCATCCGCTCAATCCTAAAAGGACGACAGCAAGTATAAGGGAACGCATTATCGATCTCCTGTCGTAAAATAGATAGTTTGAGTTCGTCCGGCATCATCAACCGTAATATAGTTGCTGGTGATGTTTCGTATGAAATATTTAGTGTTGTTCGCATAAAAAGGGTCCCCTTCTTTGAGAACAACAGTATTGCTTCCTATTTTAAGAAGAATAAATTTCCCTTTTTCGGTCTCTAAAAAACAGTTATAGACTAACTGGGAAAGATCGAAAACCGATTTTGCCGCCGGTAATGAGGGAGGTGCCAGTAGTGGCGGCAGAGGCATAGGACGTACTTCTGACGTTGCTGCTGGAGCTTTCTTCGGTTTTACAGGTTCACGGAAAAACGGGTTATAAGCCGCATTTAGCGAGAGTGTAAGGAAAAGAAATGACCAAAAATAGTTCATGCCGCCACTTTCTTAGAGATTATTTGAGGATAAAAAGCAAGAAGTGTGCCAATTTTAAATTTCGTTTTTTTAATAAGACCTTGATGCTATAAGAATAAGATGGACTATTAATTGCTTATTCTTGACTATTAGATAAATAATAGAAGAAGAATAGTGCATACCATGGATAGTAAAACGAGTGAGTCTTCCCTTTTTGATCCCACGCGGAGAGCCTTTATACAAAGTGCATTTACGCTAAGTATTGCCGCACCGCTTTATGCAAACGTGAAAGAGAAGGATGAAGTTCTGAATGTGATTCGAAACGGTACTGCCTATAAAATCCCTTTTGTCCGAAATGGGAAGATAGAAGAAGAGGGGTATAGCGATTTATGCCGCATTTTTGCCGATATACGTGCCGGTGTAGCGGTACAAATGGACCCCAATTTATTTATAGTCTTAGCAAAAGCACAGCAGTGGTTATCGAGCAACCATATTAACCGTCCCATCATACTAACCTCAGGCTATCGAACCGAACATACGAATAACTCAATCGAAGGGGCCGCCTTTAACTCGATGCATTTGTACGGTAAAGCGGCCGATATTAAAATCGATGGGATACCTAGCGATTATTTGGCTCGACTCCTCCGAATGTGCGGTGGAGCAGGAATCGGCATCTATTCTAGCTTCGTTCATGTAGATACATGGCGGGAGAGAGCGTGGAGAGGTTAGTTTCTTAATATGGCTTTATTTTGACATTTTTTTGTTACACTTTCGAAATTCATCCATATATATAGGATTCACTTTTTGAAACTCATCATTGTAGAGTCTCCGGCCAAAGCCAAGACCATTAAAAACTTTCTCTCTAAAGATTACGAGGTAATTGCGTCCAAGGGGCACATTCGAGATCTCCCTAAAAACCGCTTCGGTATTAAAATTGATGATGAGAAAATCGTCGCCGAATATCGTATTAGTGAAGATAGTACCGCTACGGTCAAACAAATTCAGGAATTGGCGAAGAAAAGTGATACCATCTACATCGCGACCGACGAAGACCGTGAGGGGGAAGCGATCGGGTGGCATATTGCTCACGCTATCGATAAAGACCCTGAATCACTACCTCGTATCGTGTTTCATGAGATTACAAAAAATGCGATTATTCACGCACTTGAAACCCCTCGTACCATCGATATGGATCGTGTTAACGCACAGCAAGCTCGCCGTTTACTCGATCGTATCGTGGGGTATAAGCTCTCTCCGCTTCTTGCCAGTAAAATCCAAAAAGGTCTCTCTGCCGGACGTGTACAGTCTTCAACTCTTAAAATTGTAATAGATCGTGAACGTGAAATCCGTGCCTTTATTCCCGAAGAGTATTGGACGATCGATACGCTATTTAAAACCGATATCGAAGCAACTCTCGTAAATTTTGAAAATGAGAAAATCGATAAACTCACGATTAAAACAGGAGATGTTGCTAAGCGGATTGTAGAGACGCTGAAAAAAGAGGCATTTAAAGTCGGTGAGATCGAAACGAAAGAGCGTAAAAGCTCTACTCCGCCGCCGTTTATGACCTCTACGCTTCAACAAACGGCCTCTTCACAGCTCGGT
>NZ_MIBU01000043.1:0-10039 GCF_001830725.1 Sulfuricurvum sp. RIFOXYD12_FULL_44_77 | reverse complement strand
AAAACAATCCATTTTCCGCGCAAATCGCGAGAACAAATCTCTACATCGTCTTGGTTACTCAAACAAAAATCGGGGGAAACACTTCCTACTTCTAACATTTTTAATACCTTTTTATAAAATTACGATTGATTTAATTTCTGTCATTTCTTCGATGGCAAAACGTGGCCCTTCGCGCCCGACACCGCTGAGTTTCACACCGCCGTAGGGCTGAATATCGAAACGGAGTGTCGGCATATCGTTGATGACCACCCCCCCTGCATCCAGTTGATCGATCGCTTGGGTTGCATGAGAGAGGTTATTCGTGAAGACCGAAAACTGTAATCCATACGGTGAGTTGTTCATTTTCTCAATGGCATCGTCTATTCCATTTACCCGCACCAAACTGACAATCGGAGCAAAGACCTCTTCACAAACGATTTTCATCGACTCGGTCACATCCGCCATCACGCACGGATAAAAAATTCGCCCTTCACGGTGCGGAGGAGTGAGAGGTCGAGCCCCCTCTTCCATCGCGCTCTCCACCCAACTCATTGCCCGTTCAGCTGCTTCATCGTTGATCAAAGGTCCTAAAAAAGTCTCCTCATTGTACGGTGAACCGACCACCAATTTAGCAGTCGCTTCCGCCATTTTTTGGGCGAAGGTATCATAGATGGCACTATCGACATAAATACGTTGCAACGAGATACACACCTGCCCTGAGTTGACAAAGGCTCCTATGGCACAACGTGATGCCGCATACTCCAGATCGGCACTCGTATCGATATAGGTCGCCGCATTGCCGCCGAGTTCTAAGGAGACTTTTTTGATCCCCGCACTTTTTGTAATGATATTGCCCACACTGACCGATCCGGTAAAACTGATGACACGAGGGATATCACTGCTGACTAACGTACTTCCCACCTCCGCGTCACCGTAGACGACACTCAGAGCATCAGGGGTAGCAAAAGGGCTTTCGATAAACAGCTGGGAGAGTTTATAGGCACAAAGCGGTGCTTCGGGAGTCGGTTTGAGAACGACCGTATTCCCCGCTACCAATGCAGGAGCTAATTTATGCGCTACTAGATTGAGCGGAAAGTTAAACGGAGTAATCGCTATGACAACTCCAACCGCCTCTCGTCGCCAGTAGGCTTGGGCAGCTCTTCCGCTGGGCATAGCATCGGTATTGATCGTTTCCCCATGCATGGTACGCATCGTCTCGGCGGAGAGGGTGATCGTCTCAATACAACGATCCACTTCAATCCGTGCATAAGTGATCGGTTTACCTACCTCATCACACAAAACTTTTGCGAACGATTCACGCTGTTGGCGGAGTTTGGAAGCAACATCCAGCAACCAAGCACATCGCTGATGCAAGGGGACTTTTTTAGCAATTTTAGAAGCGTTTTTGGCAATGATGAGTGCCTGACGTGCATCATCGGCATTACACTCTGCAGCGCGCGACACGACACGCCCGTCATACGGGCTGAGACGCTCCGTATAGCTTTGAGCCATAACCTCTCGTGAACCCATCCATACATGCGCATCCATAAACTCTCTCCGCTCACTAAATTATGTTTCAATTATACAAATCATCACCTAAAAAGAGGGGGAAGCAGATTCTTTAAGGAGTTTCTTTTCATCTTCTCTTTAGAATGTGTCTCAAAAATACGCAGAGGATCATCATGCTAGAGCTTAAAATTACCGACGGTGTTTTAGGGGTACGCCCTCCTGTCACCAAACCCCATCCGGGATTTTTTTTCCAAGTGGGAGAAGAGCGTTTTCGCAAATTAGTGGATGATCATTATGAGATGATCCGTAACAGCGATATTGCATTTTTATTCCCCGTCAATGATGATGAAGATTTCGCGGCCGCTAAAAAACATGCCGCTGATTTTCTGATTCAAATCTGCGGGGGGCCTGATTATTTTGCTCAAAGCCGTGGAGAACCTCGTATGGTAGGCCGCCACGCACCGTTTCGTATTGATGAACACGGACGCAAAAGATGGCTCGAATTTTATGCGGAACTCCTCCCTCCGCTCGAAGCCGAAGGGATAAATCCCGAATACATCCAATCGTTTTGGGATTATCTCGATGTATTTTCAATCTGGATGATCAACACCCCCTCACATTAATTTTTCCCGCAAACGCGGGAATTGTTATTAGCTTAATAAACATCAAACCCCTTTCACGCTAAAATCTCCCAATTTTTCTTTTGGAGATCTTCCCTATGAATGAAGCCAAATACATTTGGATGAACGGCAAACTGCTCCCATGGAGTGAAGCAAAAATTCACGTCCTTTCTCACACACTGCACTACGGAAACGGTGCTATCGAAGGTACTAAAGCGTATAAGACCCCAAAAGGGTACGCAATTTTTCGTCTAAACGACCACACAAAACGTTTGATTGAATCGGCGAAAATGACCCTTATTACTGTCCCTTATACCGTTGAAGAACTCAACAAAGCACAAATTGAGCTTTTAAAAGCGAACGAATTTACCGGAGAAAACGTCTATCTCCGCCCGATCGTTTACCTCGGTTACGGTGTTATGGGTGTCTACCACAAAGAAGCACCGGTCGAAGTTTCCGTTGCAGCGTGGGAATGGGGCGCATACCTCGGTGAAGAGGGGATGAAGCGGGGAATCCGTTTGAAAATCTCATCATTCAGCCGTCCGAATAACAAGTCGAATATGGGTAAAGCCAAAGCGGTCGGTAACTATCTCAACTCTCAAATGGCAAAATTTGAAGCGGTTGAAGCAGGATACGATGAAGCACTCCTCCTCGATGATGAGGGATACGTTGCCGAAGCAAGCGGTGCCTCGTTCTTCCTTATCAAAGACGGTGAACTTATCACCCCTCCGAATGACAATTCGCTCGTATCGATTACCCAAAAAACCGTTATCGAGATGGCGGAAAATATGGGGATCAAAGTAACACGCAGAAAAATCACCCGTGAAGAGATTTACGTCGCCGATGAAGCATTCCTCACCGGAACGGCGGCAGAAATCACCCCTATTCGCGAAGTAGACGCACGGGTACTCGGTGCAGGCGGACGCGGGCCGTTGACGGAGAAAATCCAAGCGGCTTATTTCGACATCGTATGCGGACGTAATCCTGATTACGACCATTATTTAACCTATATCAATTAAGGATCCTGCATGGCAAGTGATATGAACGACTATTTTAACAAGAAAAAAAATGAGGCTAATAAAGGGGGCGGATTTAATGCTCCTAAACCGCCAAAATTTGATTTTAATATGAACAGCCAAAAAGCGGGAATGTTATGGATCATCGGTGGAATACTTTTGCTCCTCATTTTGGCAAAACCGTTCATTATTATCACTGAGGGGGAACGTGGTATCCTCTCCACCAACGGTAAGTATGAAGATCAAGCATTAATGCCGGGTCTCCATTTCCTGATTCCATTCATCCAAAAAGTCTACATTGTCGATACGAAAGTGCGTATTATTAACTATGCCGATAAAATCGAACGTGCATCGACGGCGGGGGATGGAATCGTCCTCAAGCCGGCGATTACGGTTTTGGATAAGCGCGGACTTCCTGTTACAATCGAGCTAACCGTACAGTATCGTTTAAATGCTCAACTAGCGGCCCAAACAATCTCCAACTGGGGCTTTAGTTGGGAAGATAAAATCATCGATCCTGTTGCTCGAGATGTTGTTCGTAACGTCATCGGTCAATACGATGCAGAAACGTTGCCGATTATGCGCAATGCGATCGCTCTCAAAATTGAAGCGGGTATTCGCAGTAGCGTTGATCGCCAAAAAAATGGCCCTGCCGATCTTGAATCCATTCAACTGCGTGAAATCGGTCTTCCTCAAAAAGTAAAAGATCAAATTGAGCGGGTTCAGGTTGCCAAACAAGAGGTTGAAAAAGCACAGCAGGATGTCGAACGGGCGAAACAAGAGGCGTTCAAAAAAGAGACAGAAGCACAAGGTACCGCAAATGCTCTCACCATTGAAGCAACCGCTCAAGCCAAAGCCAACCATCTCGTAGCTCAGTCACTCACACCGGGATTGCTAAAATTGGAGCAAATCAAGGTACAAGGGAAATTTAACGAAGCACTTAAAGAGAATAAAGATGCAAAAATTTTCCTAACACCAGGAGGCTCTACTCCGAACATTTGGCTTGATACCAAAAGCGGCGACAGCCAAAAAATAAGCTCAATAGGGAAATAACCCATGAATCTTAATCTTATCGATTGGCAAAAATCAGAGCTCCTTCCCGTTATTGTTCAAGACTCGACAACCCTTGAAGTACTTATGATGGCATATATGAATCGTGAAGCGTTGGAACTCTCCCTCTCGACAAGAATCGCGCATTACTACTCTCGTTCTAAAAAGCGTCTTTGGAAAAAGGGAGAATCCAGCGGTCATCTGCAGCATATCGAACAGTTTCTCCTCGACTGCGATAACGATACCCTTTTACTGATCGTTCGTCAAGAGGGTGTTGCATGCCATACAGGCCGTAAATCATGTTTTTTCACTAATATCGAAAGCGGAGAAAGTATCAGTGAACCTACTATCGATACGGCGGCAGCCTACGGTATCATTGATGAACTGTATCATACTATTCTTAGCCGCAAAAATGGCGATCCTGAAACCTCTTGGACAGCAAAACTCCTCTCAAAAGGGGACAATGCTATCCTCAAAAAAGTGGTCGAAGAGGCGGGAGAGTTTAGTTTTGCGATCAAAGACGGAAACGAAGATGAAATTATTTACGAATGTGCCGATTTAGTGTATCACGTCTTAGTCGCACTGGGACATAAAAATATTTCTCCCGATCGCATCAAACAAGAATTAGCACGTCGCTTCGGAATAAGCGGGATTGCGGAGAAAAACTCGCGGGAACAATGAAAGCAAAAATAATCGATTTTATCAACCACTTACTTCTATATGATTACCTCCTCTTCGGGGGTATATTTGTCCTCTTTCTTTTATTATTGGTATTAGCTATCGCTCTTAAAAATAAAATGGGGCTGGCTATTTTTATGGTTCTATTAGCTTTCACCGTCTTAACCGTAGGTTCAGTCGTTGGGTATATCAAACTGCATCAATACCTATTTAAAAATAAAATAGCCCTCCACGAAGTAAAAGCATTGGAATTTACTGAAGCACTTATGATAAAAGGGGAGATCAATAATACTTCAAAACGCCCCTTTCAAGAGTGCACACTTTACGTAGGAGTCCATAAAGTAAGTCATAATCAATATTTAGATCGTCTTTATCCCAATTTTCCATTCAAAAAAGGTGCTCTCAAACTTACAGAAAGGATATCCCCTGGGCAATCGGCACCGTTTAAACTTTTTGTTGAGCCGTTTCGCTATACTAAAGATTACAATATTACAATAAAAGGAGAGTGTCGATGAGCCCGTTAACCATTTGGCATTATCTTTTACTGGTTACTTTAGGATTATTATTTATCATCGGAATTTTAGTTTCAATGCGCACGAACTCAAAATTTTCAATTTTAACGACAATTTCACTTATCCTTTTACTCATTGGTATTTTTGCGTGGAAATCAATCAATGAAAATGTTTATCGTGTTGAAATCTCTAATCTTGATGAAGAGCGCTATTACCAGTCGGAACAAATAGTGATAAAAGGGACAGTTCGTAATGTCGGTAATTTTCCGGTTGCGAATGTCGTCGCAACCGTTATGCTCTCAAATTCTCGCGGTGGCGGTGGCGGTAATAATCAACAATCACTTTTTACACAGCCTTCTGTCTTTGCAGAACTATACAAAGGGGATGATCCCGATTTTAAAACGCAAAATGTTGTGGAAGAACACGTGATAGCGGAATATTTGAATCCCGGGAAAGCCAAATCTTTCACTATTATGATGGATTACCCCTCTCACTTTAAAAGGGCATCCTTTGACGTTACCGCTAAAGTTAACTGAGTTACTCTCAGTACTTTAATCCTACCGCTTCCAACGCTTTATTAATAGAGCGAATCTGTCCATTCTTATCTTTGCACCATAACGGTGCAATCAAACTTTCATCATCAATCCCTGCACTGATACGCTGCACACTGACATAAGAGGGTTTTAAAACTATCGCTTCTTTTAAAACCTCTAAGTAAAGCGTTTCACTAATCGGTTCAAACTCACCACGCGCATATTCATTTGCAAGAGCTGTCCGTTTAACGACATAGAGCGGATGGTATTTGACCGAATCGATCCCTAAGGAGTATGCCTCTTTCGCTGTCTCCAGCATCATCTCTTTACTCTCTCCCGGAAGTCCGAAAATGAGATGGCCGCACACATTCAATCCATACGATTTAGCTCTTAGAATAGTCTCTTTGACATTGGCACTGTCATGTCCGCGATTAATCCTCTCCAGCGTCTCATCGTAGATGGATTGAATCCCGAACTCGATCCAAATCTCCGTTTTTTGTGAGAGTTCTGAGAGATACTCAAACGTCTCATCACTGATACAGTCTGATCGTGTCCCGATACTAAGCCCTACGACATTCTCAAATGACAATGCTTTTTCATAAAGGGCTTTGAGCGTTTCGAAGGGGGCATATGTATTGGTAAAGCTTTGAAAATAGACCATAAATTTCTCAGAGTTATTCTCTTTTTGCAACCGTTTCGAAAGAGAGGTGAATTGCCACTCTAATTGTTGAAGCTGTTTTTCTAAGTGGGGATTAGCGGTTGAATGGAGATTGAGGTAAAACCCCTTAAGAGAGCGAGCATGGTCAAGACTTGGGCTAAAAGAGTCGTTCTCACAAAAGGTGCATCCCCCTTTTGCCACCGTCCCATCAATATTAGGGCAGGTAAATCCGGAAATAGAAACGGGGACTTTAGAGACTTTTACCCCAAATTTACGGTGCAGATATTGCCCGAACGTGAAAATCTGCTCCCGCATAACGGACTCTAAATAATGTATTTGCCGGTAAAACAGGCAGTACAGTAATTCTCTTCTTTGCCGTTTACACTAGCGAGTAATGCTTCATTGCTCAAATATCCCAGTGAATCAGCTTCGATAAAGGCACAGATCTCTGCATTCGTCATATTCGACGCAATCAGTTTCTCTTTATCGGGAGTATCAACCCCATAGTAGCACGGATCGGTTGTCGGAGGACTCGATATTCGCATATGCACCTCTGCCGCCCCTGCCGCTTTAAGCATTCGAACGATCTGACGACTTGTCGTTCCACGAACGATAGAGTCATCGATAACGATCAGACGTTTCCCACGGATAAGGTCGTTGATCGGAGAAAGTTTCATTTTGACTTTCAAATCACGCATCTCTTGGGTCGGCTCGATAAAGGTACGTCCGATGTAGTGATTACGCATGATCGCCATCTCGAAAGGGATGCCGCTAGCTTGCGAATAGCCAATCGCTGCAGGAACACCCCCATCAGGGACAGGCACAACCATATCGGCAACAACAGGCTGCTCTTTGGCAAGCGCTTTCCCCATCGCTTTTCGCATCTCATAAACGTTTTGATTATAAACATTGGAATCGGGACGGGCAAAATAAACGTATTCAAAAATACAGTGTTTCGGAGTCGGCTCAAACACTTTGATCGATTGAGGGGCTTTCCCTTTTTCAAAGATGAGCAATTCACCCGGTTCAACATCACGGATATACTCCGCACCGATCAGATCAAACGCGCACGTCTCCGACGCAACGACATAGCCATCACCGACGCGTCCGAGGCTTAATGGGCGGAAACCATGCGGATCACGCATCGCGAACATTTTAGAGCGGCTGAGAAAAACAAGCGAGTAGGCACCCTCGATCTTTTTGACGGCATCGATGATACGGTCGGTCAAATGGTGCTGATCACTTTTTGCGATCAGATGGATCAGGTTTTCCGTATCCATAAAGGTTTGGAAAATTGCCCCTTTTTTGATGAGGGCATCACGAACCTCTTTGGCATTGGTGAGATTACCGTTGTGAACAATCGACATCTCTCCCAAGTCATAACGGGCAAATACCGGTTGTGCATCAAGAATGGAATCATCCCCTGCCGTCGAATAACGGGTATGTCCGATTGCCATATGCCCTTTGAGGGTATTGAGCTTTTGGGGATCAAACACTTGGGTGACCAAACCCCGATCTTTAATCGTATAGAGTTTTTCCCCATCGCTGGTACTGATTCCGGCTGCTTCCTGACCCCGATGTTGAAGGGCATGGAGGGAAAAGTAAGCCAGTTTTGACGCTTCCGGATGGTCGAAAATACCGACTACTGCACATTTTTCATTTAAGCTACGCACTTTTGTTTCCTTATGCTAGTTCTAAACAGTCTTGAATACTGTAAAGACCGTTTGGTTTTCCCGCCAACCATTTTGCGGCACGAATGGCACCTTTTGAAAAGGTATTGCGGCTGGTTGCGGTATGGTGAAGCTCGATGAATTCACCCTCATTGTAAAATCCGACCGTGTGGCGACCGACGATATCACCGCCGCGTAATGCCATCACGGCAATCTCATCTTTGGTTCTCTCACCGATATTTCCGTTACGTCCGCTGACACGCACCGCATCAAGATCAAGATTCCGTCCCGCTGCCGCCGAGTGGGCAAGTGTGAGAGCCGTACCGCTAGGGGCATCTTTTTTATGACGGTGATGCTGTTCGACAATTTCTATATCAAATCCGTCAAGTGTTTTGGCGGCTAAGTGAACAAGTTGATTCAGTAGGGCAACACCCAAAGACATATTCGTTGCGTACAAAATCGGCATCGATTCACTCGCTGTTTTAAGGAGATTCATCTGATGGGTATCAAGACCCGTCGTTCCGATAACCAAAGGTTTAGGATGTTCAATCGCTTTTTCGAGCAACACCTGCGTTGCTTCAGGTAATGAGAAATCGATAATAACATCCGATCCTTTCAGTAACGTCACCATATCATTCGTTACCAAGACCGAAGGATCGATTGAGAAATTAAGCTCATTACGAACATAGACTGCCCCTAGTGAAATCTCACTTTCATGACGCAAATCTTCAATCAATAACTTCCCGACACGCCCGCCAGCGCCAAATACACCTGCTCTTATCATTATGGACAATCCCTATACTGCATTATTCTAATGACATTTTACACTCATAGTGTTTAAAAGCTATTGATGTCCGTCCACATACCCAATCGCTTGAAGTGCGGCAACGGCACCGTCGCCTGCCGCACAAACGACTTGTTTCGGAGCCGATTCGCGCATGTCCCCTGCTGCGAAAAGACCCGAAACCGATGTTTTCATATTCAAATCAACTTTTACTTCGCCCCACTGGGTCATATCGCATAAAAATGTTCCGTCTTCTTGGATTAAAACCTGATTGTTTACATTATTACCGACAAATACGAATACCCCCGGAACATCAATTTGACGGAGTGAGCCGTCTTCGAGTTTTACACGAAGTCCATCAACTCCCATTGCACCGCCAAATACCTCTTCAGGGATAGCATTTAAAACCAATTCGATATTTGCCGTCCCTTTTACTCTTGCAATGGTATTAGGGGCTGAACGAAAAGTGTCACGACGATGAATCAAATAAACTTTGGTACAGATTTTTGCCAAATAGAGTGCCTCTTCGAGTGCCGTATCACCGCCACCGACAACCGCTACCTCTTTATTTTTGTAGAAAAACCCGTCGCATGTGGCACACGTACTCACACCGCGACCGAAAAACGTATCTTCTCCGATAAATCCGGCACGTTTCGGAGTAGAACCGGTGCAGACAATCACACTTTTTGCCTCATCGGATGAGCCGTCAGATTTTTGGATCATAAAAATTCCGTCTTCACGACGTGATACCCGTGTTACTTCCGACATCTCGTGTTTCAATCCGAAACGTTGGCATTGCTCCGGCCATGGAGTCATAAAATCCATGCCGCTTAAATTATGAGCTGTTGCCCCAGGATAGTTTTCAATCTCTGAACTCATCGTTATCTGGCCGCCGGGAAGCCCTTTTTCAAACATCGTGACATTATCTAATCCACCTCGCGTGGTATATAACCCTGCGGTAAGTCCGGCAGGTCCTCCTCCGATAATCGCACAATCTAACATCAATAGTCTCCTGTTTATAAAACATTAT
>NZ_MIBU01000042.1:0-2070 GCF_001830725.1 Sulfuricurvum sp. RIFOXYD12_FULL_44_77 | reverse complement strand
GATGTTGTCTGCGGGATGGAGGTCTCTCCCTCCACCCCCTACCGAAGCGATTATAAATCTCAACATTTCTTCTTTTGCTCCGCACACTGTCAGCACACATTTGAAGAACACCCCGAACACTACCTCCCCTCCGAATCCGTAAACGTATCGTGTCCCACCGGCAGCTGTGCGCTCGATTCTCGCATCTACACCTGTCCGATGCATCCCGAAGTGGAGCAAAAAGGGCCGGGGATCTGTCCGAAATGCGGGATGGCACTGGAACCTAAATCGATACAGATAGAGGAAGATACCTCCGAAGTTGATGCGATGATGCGCCGTTTCTGGATCAGCACGATCTTCGCCTCCGTTGTGTTCATCAGTGCGATGGGTTCGATGTTCCTGCCGCATACCTTTTCCGCAATCATCACCCCCAAAACGGCTCAATGGGTCGAGATGCTCCTCTCCATCCCCGTCGTGTGGTGGAGTGGATCGATTTTTTATGTGCGCGCGTGGGAGTCGATCCAAAACCGAAGCCTCAATATGTTCACCCTTATCGCGCTGGGGACGGGGAGCGCATGGATCTACAGTGCGGTTGCCGTCCTTTTCCCCTCACTTTTTCCCGAAAATCTCTCCATGCACGGGGTTATCCCCGTCTATTTCGAAGCCGCTTCGGTTATCACCGCATTGGTATTGCTCGGGCAGGTGCTGGAGCTGCGCGCCCGCAGCCGAACCAACGATGCGATCCGTCTTTTGCTCGGACTCTCGCCGAAGAGCGCGCACCGTATTAATCCCGATGGGAGCGAAGAGGAGGTCTCCATCGACGCGATAGAGATCGGTGATCGCCTCCGTATCCGACCAGGTGAGAAGATTCCTGCAGACGGTATCGTGACCCTGGGGGAGAGCCACGTGGATGAGTCGATGGTGAGCGGCGAGCCGATCCCCCTCTCCAAAAAAACGGGCGACCGCCTGATCGGTGCGACGATCAACACCACCGGAGGTCTTGTGATGGAGGCGCAGAGAGTCGGAGCCGATACGCTCCTTTCCCAAATCGTCTCTATGGTATCGCAGGCGCAGAGAAGCCGCGCCCCGATCCAAAAAACGGCTGATCGTGTATCGGGGTATTTTGTCCCTGCGGTTATTGCGATTTCTGTTGTGACCTTTATCTTCTGGTATTTTTTCGGCCCCGAACCCTCGCTGGGGTATGCTCTGGTCAATGCTGTCGCGGTGCTGATCATCGCCTGTCCGTGCGCTCTGGGGCTGGCTACACCGATATCGATCATGGTGGGGACGGGGAAGGGGGCGACGATGGGTGTCCTCATCAAAAATGCCGAGGCGCTGGAGATGATGGAGAAGGTCGATACCCTCGTCGTGGACAAGACGGGGACTCTCACCGAGGGTAAACCCAAACTTGCGACGGTCATTGCCATAGAGGGGTGGGCGGAGAGTGACGTTATCCGATTCGCCGCCTCGCTGGATAGAGGGAGTGAACATCCTCTGGCACGCGCGGTCGTGAACGGCGCACAAGAGAGGGGGATAGCCTTGAGCGAAACGGCTCAGTTTGCTTCCCTAAGCGGCAAAGGGGTCACCGGGGTGATCGAGGGACGGAACGTTGCCCTCGGAAATATCAGACTTGTGGAAGAGCTGGGGATGGATGCATCAGGACTCTCTGCGAGAGCAGATGCTCTGCGCCGCGAGGGGATGAGCGTGATGTTCCTTTCCGTCGATGGAGCCATAGCGGGTATCCTCGGGGTCGCCGACCCGATCAAAGCAACCACCGCTCAAGCGATCCGCGACCTGCACGAAGAGGGGATCACCGTCGTCATGCTCAGCGGGGACAGCCGCATCACCGCTAGAGCTGTCGGAGCGATACTAGGGATCGATCGGGTGGAGGCGGAGGTGCTTCCTCAGCAGAAAGCTGACGTAATAAAACAGCTCCAAGCGGAGGGGCATATCGTCGCGATGGCGGGGGACGGGATCAACGATGCACCCGCACTTGCTCAGGCGCATGTGGGGATCGCGATGGGGAGCGGAACCGATGTGGCGATGGAGAGTGCGGGGGTCACTCTGGTGCAGGGTGATCTGCGGGGGATC
>NZ_MIBU01000041.1:0-2099 GCF_001830725.1 Sulfuricurvum sp. RIFOXYD12_FULL_44_77 | reverse complement strand
TGCTAAAACGTACGCCGGGTGTAACGATACCGCAGGGCAAGGGAAAAAAAGGCTCACCCGGTAAAGGGTATACGAAAGTATTGATTGACGGCGAAGAGGTATTGGCTACGAAACGGGGCAATCCGTTAGAGCAGGTGAGCCCCGATATGATCGAGCGGATCGAAGTGATGACTAACGGTTCAGCCGAATATACCGCTGAATCGATGGGGGGAATTGTTAATATTGTCCTTAAAAAACCCGCATCTGAGGGGAAAACGATAACGAAGTTGACCGCTGGAGCGTATAGGAGCGAGCCTATGACATCGGTATTTGCTCAGCAAGAGGGGAAAAAGGGAAAACTCTCTTACCTTTTTAATACGACCCTTTCGGACAACTCTCAGGACGATTCTGCTTCTACCCATACCGACAGTTACGATGAATACACCGATGACGCATTACGCTATCGATCAATCAGTTTGAATACAAAACTGATCTATACGCCATCTTCGAGTGATAAATATATGTTTGACGGTGCACTCAATCGAAGTGATTATCGTAAAAAGAGCGTCGAAAACCGCTACGGCGGTGTTAATGAAACCAATCATCAGATCGATGACGGAGATGCCTTGATGCTTTGGGCAAAACTTTCAGGTATCCATAATCTCTCCGGTACGGAGATGATCGAGTGGAAGCTCAAATATCATGAAAACGATTCAGACGGTCTAACTCGTAGTGATAATACCATAACACTTAGTGAACAAAATGATGAAGGATCCTTTCGGGTATTCGGGGCAGAGGGGAGTTACTCAAAAGCTTTGAATGAGCATTTTATTAAAACGGGTGTGGAGATCAAGCGTCTGAATCAGCGTGACGATGTTACCACGTATGTTAACGGAGTAATCAATTCGGATGATCATCAACGTTTACGCGAAGAGAAAGGTGCCGTATATATTCAAGACGAAATGAGTATAGGGGAGAATATAATTCTCACGCCGGGACTGCGATTTGAGCGCTCCGTGCGAGAATTTGATCAGAGTGTAGCTATTGATTATTTTGCCCCTTCACTTCATGCGGTATATAAATTGAGTGAAAACGCTAACCTCCGCGCCAGTATCGCTAAAACGGTCAAACTCCCCCGTTTGAGTGAACTCTCCGCTTCAGTGGATAGTTCATTGGAACAAAACGATCTTAACCATCCCGATATCACCGGAAATCCGAATCTAAAAGAGGAAGAAGCCCTCAGTTATGAATTGCGGTATGAGCATTTTTTTGAAGACAAAGGGATCGTGAGTATCGGCGGATTTTATCGCATGATCGATGATAAAATTGAAAAGTTGACGACGTGGGACGGAACCCGATATGTTGAACGACCCGAGAATGCGGGGGAGGGGAAACTTTGGAGTTTAGAGCTTGAATTCAAAAAATCGCTAGACGCATACGTGAGCGGCTTGGGAGTCTTTTCCAATGCGACGTTTCAAGACTCTTCATTACAAACTAACGGCATTAACCGTACGATCAAAGGGACAAACGATTATCTCTACAACATCGGGATCGATCATCGACTTGAATCGTATCGTTTGACGTATGGAGCAGCCTATCGCTACGTCAGCGGGTATGATGATCCCCTCGATGAGAGCGGTGTATCCGAATCGCAAAAAGGGTATGGTACACTCGATCTTTATGCAAGTAAACGGCTGAATCCAACGTATAAAATGGGGATAAATCTCAAAAATATCACTCAAGAAACCATCACAACAACTTCAAAACGTTATGTTAGCGGTATCCTTAACGAAACACAGATTGATAAAGAGAATTCCAAGTTTCATTTCCTTTTGACGCTTGAAGGTAAGTGGTAGAGAGAATTCGTTAACCGTTTGTAGGGTAATATGGTTACGATTATCTTATGTTTAAATTTGAGGAGTTTCCCATGCAAGACAATGAACCAACTCTTAGTTCTATCGAGGACTACAACACCTTAAAAGGGTCAAAGAAAAAAGTAGTATGGGCTGTTATTATCAGCGGATTGCTTATCGGTTCGATTTTTTTAGTGGCGAAAATGGTCTATGGTGATGTGGAAGATTCTGTTCCCGTGAGCGAGAAAATCGGGAAAGTTCCAGTTA
>NZ_MIBU01000040.1:0-2089 GCF_001830725.1 Sulfuricurvum sp. RIFOXYD12_FULL_44_77 | reverse complement strand
GCTATCAGAGGCTGTAGTAGACGAATTGTATGGATACCGTTCGTCTTTTCCGCAACATACGGTTTTTTAGTTTTAAAAATTTCTTGGATTAACGGCTCATCGGTAAATTTCGAATCGGGTGCCAGCAATTCAATAACCGCCTTGGATTTTTCTACTTTCAAGGCTTCAATGCCGTCAATTTTTTGGGCATTCGCTATCGCTTCAGCGACTACAGCCGGATCACCCGCCAACATACTCCCCGAAAGAGTCTGAAAAATAGACTCACTTAACATATTGAGAGAGCGTTTTGCCGTCTCATTTGAAAAGTCATGAAATGTTGTTGTTAAATACCAATAAATTGTCCCCAATCCTAAAAAACTGAAGAGCAAAGTTGTAAAAATTATTTTGGATTTGACCGTATCAAACATTGAAGACCTCATTGTTATTAATTGTGCGATTATTGTACCGTATATCGATCGCCTTTGCGCGGTAAATTTACAATTCCTTGTGCAGTTTCCATTTTAATCGGTAAATTCATCGGTCGGCGCATCGAAATCGGATCTACCTTGCTCACGCTAAAATGAAGATGCGGTCCGCTGCTGTATCCCGTATTACCGGAATAGCCGATCAAATCTCCCTTAGAAACTTTCTGACCGATCAGTGCAACCGCACCCCCTTGTTTCAAATGATAATAATTCCCCATCGTTCCGTCACTGTGTTCTATAATAACGTAATTGGCATATTGTCGATACTCAGGACTCGCACCGCCTTGATTACTTCCCCCTTCCGATCCCACGACAATCCCCTCCCGTGCCGCATAAATCGGTGTTCCGACAGGAACCGGAAAATCAACCGCATACGCCGAGAGCCCTTTATGAGACATCTCTCCATGATATCCTTGGGATACATAGACATTGGAGCCTTTTAGGAATGGAAGTTTATAGAGATAATTATTTTGATGAACCGCAAACGCGGATCCCCTCACCCAACCATAAGATGATCGGTAATCTACACCCAAAGCGTGAGAAATACGATCAAGTTCAAGGACCTTTTTTTTACTTCGTCCGGGAATCTCAATAAAAAGGGGGAGTTTACTGTCTGTTTTTAGATTGCTGAGCGATTCAAAATCGATACTCATCGTTACCGTGTAGGGATTTAGATTTTCAGCCTCAAATTCATACCCCCCTACACCGTTGGCTTCCGTACTCAAAATAACGCTGTTACGGGAACCGATTTGGGCTGTTTTTTTGACATTGGAGACTTCAGAGCGTTTCAAAATACGCAAATGTTCTTCGTATGCTTGTTCTTGTTCGATCGCGATTTGGATACTTTTTTGCTCTAACGCTTGCTCATCACACAACGCTTCAATTGATTTAATCGAATGGTGTGGATAGTTTTTTCGATAAAATGCAATCACTTCAGAGCGGATGCGGGGGTGATGGAGAGGATCTAAGGAGACCGCTACCAAATCTTCAAAACTCTTTTTATCGGACTCCACTATAGCCACGTTTAACGATTTTCGGTAGAGGGTGTCAATAGACTCTTTGGTACGTGCCAATTCCCGCAGCTCTTTGAGATAGGCATTTAATATCTCTTTATCGATCTCTTTTGCAGAAGAGAGTTCTCTCCCCACACTCAAAGTTGCATCAACCCCGTTCAAAAAATTCCGCAATATCTGCTTATTCGGTTCCATTACTGGCTTCTGACTGAGCTTTTCAATGGAGGCAGTACTTTTTTGAAGCGGTTCGGCAAGCGTATCAAATACTAGCGGTGTTGGGGCGGCAAAAATGATTCCGCAATAGGCAAGAAGTAAAACAATGATACGTACCAAAACCCACTCCACTTTTTTTAATTCTAACATTATTCCTCTAAGGCTATAATATCGTCAATTTTAAGTGTGGGGTAAAAGCAATGTCCGTAAAAATTTTAGATGTAATGAAACCGGGAGTGATTTTCGGTGACGATGTTCAAAAACTCTTTGAAATTGCAAAACAAGAGGGATTTGCACTCCCGGCGGTCAATGTAGTCAATACCGACTCGATCAACGGTGTCCTTGAAGCGGCAAAAGTGGTTAATTCTCCCGTTATCATCCAATTCTCCAATGGAGGAG
>NZ_MIBU01000039.1:0-14568 GCF_001830725.1 Sulfuricurvum sp. RIFOXYD12_FULL_44_77 | reverse complement strand
AGGTGAAAACGTATGATATGCAGCCTCAGATGAGCGCACCCGAAGTGGGTGATGCCGTGGTAAAAGCGATGGATGAAGAGATTGATTTTGTCGTCGTCAACTTCGCTAACGGCGATATGGTAGGACATACGGGTAATTTTGAAGCGGCGGTAAATGCGGTCGAAGCGGTGGATACAGAACTTGGTCGGATTATTGAAGCGGCCAAACGTAACGATTACTCGCTTGTCATCACCTCCGATCACGGTAACTGCGAAGAGATGCGCGACGATGCGGGAAATATGCTTACCAATCATACGGTTGGAAAAGTATGGTGTTTTGTGATGGCAGAGGGAGTAATCGAAGTGCATTCGGGTGCACTGAATAACATAGCACCGACGGTTCTAAAATTGATGGAGCTTGAAATACCATCTGAGATGGATTCACCACTTATTTAACATAAAGGATAACAATGAAGTTTAGCGGTAAAAATGTATTGGTAACAGGTTCAAGCCGAGGAATCGGTGCGGAAGTGGCAAAAGTATTGGCAGGCTATGGCTTGAAAGTATGGATCAATTACCGAAGTGGAGCGGCAGCGGCGGATGCGGTGAAAGCGGAGATTGAATCAGCAGGCGGACAAGCTGCGGTTATCGGGTTTGACGTAGCGGACGAAGCGGCA
Organism: Sulfuricurvum sp. RIFOXYD12_FULL_44_77; assembly: GCF_001830725.1. Lineage (NCBI taxonomy): Bacteria > Pseudomonadati > Campylobacterota > Epsilonproteobacteria > Campylobacterales > Sulfurimonadaceae > Sulfuricurvum > Sulfuricurvum sp. RIFOXYD12_FULL_44_77. Next base: position 13,913 of record NZ_MIBU01000039.1, on the reverse strand, counting down.
TTTGTGGATGCCATCAAAACGATTATCGATGCAGACGGGGAACTCTCGTATCTCGTAAACAATGCCGGAATCACCAACGATAAACTGGCACTGCGTATGAAGGCCGAAGAGTTTACCAGCGTACTCGATGCAAATCTCACATCAGCCTTTATCGGATGCCGTGAAGCGATGAAAGCGATGCGTAAACAAAAATTCGGAAGCATCGTTAACATGGCTTCCATCGTCGGTGAAACAGGCAATGCGGGACAAACCAACTATGCAGCCTCTAAGGGGGGGATGATTGCAATGACGAAAAGCTTTGCCATCGAAGCGGCGACCAGCGGTATTCGTTATAACTGTATTACTCCGGGCTTTATCGCTACCGATATGACCGATGAACTCAAAGAGGAAGTGAAAGCGGCATTCACCGCAAAAATCCCGATGGCCCGTTTCGGAAATGCTAAAGAGGTCGCGGAAGCAACAGCTTTTTTACTCAGCGATCATGCGAGCTATATCACAGGAGAGACCCTCAAAGTTAACGGCGGAATGTTTATGTAATTAGGGACTTAAAGGGAAAACTTTCCCTCTTAAGTAAAATATGTTATAATTTCGCGATTTTATTCATAGGAACAGGAGCTATTATGGCACTTTTGGAAGATATTAAAGAAGTAGTGGTTGAGCAACTCAGCGTTAACCCGGACGAAGTTAAAGAGAATTCTAAATTCGTAGAAGATCTTGGTGCTGACAGCCTTGATGTTGTTGAATTGGTAATGGCTCTTGAAGAGAAATTCGATATCGAAATCCCTGATGACGAAGCGGAAAAAATCCAAACTGTTCAAGATGTAATCAACTACATCGAAAGCAAAAACTAAAAACCGTTATCGAGGTCTTCCTCGATAAAGCAAATTTATTTTATGGTCTAAGATATTGGCTTAATGGAGCCAAAGTTTCAGACCATCCACCATCAGGAGAGAATGTGAAAAGAGTAGTAGTAACCGGAATGGGAATGATCAATGCTGTTGGTCATGATAAAGAGAGCTCATTCAAAGCAATTTGTGAAGGCGAATGCGGGATCGATATGATCACGATTTTCGATGCTTCGACACAAAGTGCACAAATTGCCGGTGAGGTGAAAAACTTCGATCCTGAATCGGTTATGGATGCCCGTGAGGTTAAAAAAGCGGATCGTTTTATCCATCTTGGTATTAAAGCGGCGCAAGAGGCAATGGCAGATGCTAATTTTCCTGAAGATTTTAACAAAGAGCGTTTTGGTATCGATGCGGCATCGGGAATCGGCGGATTACCGTCGATTGAGCGTAACTCGATTATCCTTGAGACCAAAGGGCCTCGTCGTATCTCTCCGTTCTTTATTCCGGGGGCTTTAGTCAATATGCTCGGCGGATTCATCACGATTGATCACGGCTTGCAAGGGCCAAACCTCTCAGCGGTAACCGCATGTGCGGCAGGAACCCACGCCATTAGTGAAGCGGCAAAAACGATTATGATCGGCGGTGCGGATCAAATGCTCGTGGTTGCGGCGGAGTCGGCGATTACCGGTGTCGGTATCGGCGGATTTGCATCGATGAAAGCCCTTTCTACACGTAATGATGATCCAAAACACGCATCACGACCGTTTGATGCGGAGCGTGACGGGTTTGTTATGGGTGAGGGTGCGGCGGCATTGGTACTCGAAGAGTATGATGCGGCAGTAGCGCGCGGAGCACGTATTTATGCTGAGCTTATCGGATTCGGTGAGAGCGGTGATGCAAACCATATCACGACACCAAGCCTTGAGGGGCCTCTTCGTGCTATGCAAGCGGCACTCAAAATGGCGGGAAATCCGAAAGTTGATTATGTCAACGCACACGGAACCAGTACACCGACGAATGACAAAAACGAAACGGCTGCTCTCAAAATCGCATTCGGCGGAAAAGAGAATTGTCCGCCTGTAAGTTCGACGAAAGGTCAAACAGGACATTGTCTCGGAGCAGCCGGCGGTATCGAAGCGGTTGTCAGTATTATGGCAATGCGTGATGGTATCATCCCTCCAACTATCAACTACGTTAACCCGGATGAAAACTGCGATTTGGATATCGTTCCGAATGCGGCACGCAAAGCAGAACTCAATATTGTTATGTCTAACTCATTTGGATTTGGCGGCACTAACGGTGTCGTTATTTTCAAAAAAATATAAGAGGGCAAGCCGTTGGCTACCTATTTAGATTTTGAGCAGAATATTCGTCAAATCCAAGAGGAGATCATTGCCGCAGAAGTGCGTTATGATCACCACGCGGTAGAGATCCTAAAGCAGGATTTGGACAAAGAGGTTCAAAAAACCTATGCCAATCTCTCTCCGTATCAAGAGCTTCAGCTCGCGCGTCATCAAGATCGTCCGTATGCCCTTGATTACATCAATCTTCTGTTAGATAAAAAATACGAGATTCACGGAGATCGTCATTTCCGTGATGATCTCTCCATTATTTGTTATATGGGTACTATCGGGGATGAGCGTGTGATGGTTATCGGCGAACAAAAAGGGCGCGGAACCAAAAACAAGCTCAAACGAAACTTCGGTATGCCTCATCCGGAAGGGTACCGAAAAGCACTACGTGCTGCAAAAATGGCAGAGAAGTTTAATATTCCACTCCTAATGCTGATTGACACTCCGGGTGCCTATCCGGGTCTTGGGGCTGAAGAGCGTAATCAGAGTGAAGCAATTGCCCGTAACCTGATGGAGCTTTCCAATCTTAATACCATTACGGTATCGGTCGTTATCGGCGAAGGGGGAAGCGGCGGAGCGTTGGCGATCGGTGTGGCTGACCGCCTTGCTATGATGCGATACTCTGTATTTAGCGTTATCTCTCCTGAAGGGTGTTCGGCGATTCTTTGGAATGATCCGACCAAAGTGGAAGCGGCAACCAAAGCCCTTAAAATCACCTCTGCCGATCTCAAAGAGCTTGACTTGATTGATGATATTATTGATGAGCCGTTGATCGGTGCCCATCGTGATAAAGAGGGTGCTGTTAAAGCACTTAAAGAGTATTTTTTAGGAGAAGTGGCCAAACTCAGAACGTTGAGTGATGAAGAACGTCTTGAAAAACGCTATAATCGTCTCGTCGGTGTAGGGCAATATTCCGAATAAGGTTTTTCCTTATTCTTCCCCTTTTTTCTCTTTCTCTTTTTTCTCCGATTTCAACCGTTTCATTTTTTTTGCCTCTTTTGAATAAGCGATCAACTCTTCCGTCGTATGCAGTGATGTTGGAAGAAGTTTGAGGGTACGTTTGAGTAGTTTAGTTGTTGTCATCGCATCGGAGAGGGCGCGATGGTGTGTGGCATCACGATAAAGAGAAAGTTGCTCATTGAGATAGGCTAAGCCGTAGCGTTCGGATTCAAAGGTACGTTCGGCCAAATCTATCGTACACAATGAACGATTTAGAAGCCGCTCAAGTCCCACCCGCTCCATCATGGCAGAGACAAAATTATAGTCAAATTTGGCGTCATGTCCTACAAATACGGCATCTCCCAAAAAGAGGCGAAATTCTCTCATTACCTTTCTAAGAGAAGGTGCTTTGAGAGTTTGTTCCGTTGTAATCCCCGTAATATCTTGAATTTGATCGGAGATATCGGTGCAATAAACCAAACTCTCGTAGGTATCAAGTATTTTTCCGTTTTGGAGTTTAACCGCACCGATTTCAATAATTTGATGATGGGACGGTTTGGAGCCGTTGGATTCAACATCAACGATACAAAAGAGGGTATCTTCAATTGGGGTTAACGCTGTTTGGAATCGATAATACTCGTTATGCAGAACAATATTCATACCTTGAGCTTTGAGAAGTTCTAACGCTAGATCGCTATCACTCCCCAACAATGCTTCAAATTCCCCTTTTGGGATCCCGTTTTTCGTTAATCGAACAAGTACTTTAGGATCGAATACCTTCACGCTTTGGCCTTTTTGATAAAAGAGGCAACACGCTGAGGATCTTTTTTTCCATAAGAGGCTTCAACCCCGCTGCTCACATCGACACCGTAAAAACCGTAAGGTTTTAAATCGGCGACATTCTCGGGATTCAATCCTCCTGCGAGGATAATTTTAGAACAGTCAATCCCCTCAAACCATTCAATATTTAGCCGTTTTCCACTGCCGCCGAAGCTTTCGCAATACGCATCAACAAGACGATACTCATCAGCATACTCAAAAATATCTTCTCTTTTTTGCGCACGGATAACACGTAATGATGGGAAATTAACCTGAGTGAAAAAATCTTTCTCTACATCAAAATGAATTTGTGCGAGTGTGCAACCTGTCTCTAAACACATGGAACGGATAAATTCGGGTGTTTCATTGACAAAAAGGGCGACTTTATCGACAAAAGGAGGGAGTTTTTCGATAATCTTTTTTGCATCAGTGGGAGTGATATAGCGTGGAGACTCAGGATAAAAGACAAACCCTAGGGCATCTGCTCCCGCATGGATAGCGAGGAGGGCATCTTCCAGATTGGTGATTCCACAGATCTTGACTCTCATACTTTGAGGCTATCAATTGCAGTTTTATAATCCTCAGCACCAAACACATAGCTTCCGGCGACACACACATCAACACCTGCATCTTTAAGCTCTTGTATATTGGAACTTCCAACCCCGCCGTCGATTTCAATCAAGCAGTTTGGATTGATGGAATCGCGAAGTGTTTTGAGGCGTCTGATTTTGTTCACAACATTAGAGATAAACTTTTGTCCGCCGAATCCCGGATTGACCGACATAACAAGAACCATATCGATATCAGCGAGGAGATATTCTACCGCTTCGGCTGGGGTATGAGGGTTGAGGACGATTCCCGGTTTGATACCGAGGGATCGTATATGCTGAACAAGACGGTGGGGGTGCTTCTCTTCTTCGATGTGAAAGGTAATGTATTCAGGTTTGAGTGGGGCAAAAAGATCGACAAAAAAGGTGTTGTTTTGTACCATAAGATGGATATCAAGGGGTTTAGTGGCTGACGCGGCAATAGCACTGACGACAACGGGTCCGATAGTGAGGTTGGGGACAAAGTGCCCATCCATCACATCGACATGCACCAAATCGCATCCAGCGTCACAAATGGCACGGACATCGCGCGCTAAATTACCAAAATCGGCAGAGAGGACACTGGGGGCAACGAGCATGATGTACACCTTTACAAAATGTTTTCGTTATTTTAGCGAAAAAGATTTGCAGCTAGCTTTGGCACTCTTACCTTGTCAGGAAAAAGATGAAATTACTTCCTTCAAAACGCAAATTAACTTGAACCCCTTTTTTGTTTTGCGCCATTTCCATAAGAGAATTGACATCTGCATAGGTACGAGGAAGGGTAATATCGACACGGTTTTTTTTCTCACCTAAGAGGGCTTTTGCACGTCCGCCGATAATGTTTACAAACTCTGCCAAGGAGTCAAGTATCGCCTCTTCGTCTTCGCTATCCTCTCCAATGAGAAGCGAACATGCTTTTTTGGCAATATCTTTAGGAAAGATGAGGATAATCATTCCGTCTAAATCGCCGTAAAATCCGATGGAACTGGCGTATTGATGTGCGGCGTTTTTAATTTCCAACGTCTGGATGTTCATTGACTCTTTAACTGCTTGCGCATTGGTCATCATAGCAATCGTCGAAACAGTGGCATCGATAAAACCGGGAAGCTCATTAATAAGTGCTTTGGTCAGGGTTCGAACCTGTTTGGAGGCGGAAGCACTGCTCCCGCCGAGTTCTTGTAATAGATCTTTATTTTTGAGAATATCTTCCATCTGATCAAAAAACATGATTCCTGCATCTTCGAGATCGTTTTTAAAACTTTGCGGTGTTTTTTCAAATGTTAACCCGACAAAACAAATAGAAGCGTTATATTCGGCCGCAGATGAGGCGAGTTTTGTGAAGAAATTAAGGGCATGGACATTCATTGATACCACTTTATAGGCATCAAAAATAAAGAGACGAAATCCGACGTTGAGGGAGTTGTTATGATAGGCAATATTAAACGTATTGGTGATTTCGGCATCTAAAAAATTGGCAATGGTATAAATGATGGCATTGCCGGTAACACGGGTTGCAATTTTTTGACCGAATAATCCTAAGTAGGTCTCTTCGATAATGGCATAGTAGAGATCGGGATTTTGTTTTTTTTCTTCAAACTCTTTTTTACTTTGGGCGATAACGGGATTATGACCGTAATCGAACAACTCAATCGCCATAGCGGAACGTTGCGAAGCGTCTTCATTGTACAAAAGGACGGTTTTAGAGTCGTTTTTATTGGTAGGTACAAAGAGCTCGGCAATTTTTTCGGTACGGAAAAGAGAAAAAGTGAGATTGCTACCGTAAAATTTATTGATCGTAATGAATTTAGCGGAGTCGTAGTCGCATAAACCGACCGCTATATGTTTATGAGATCGGATACTGTCCAAAAGACGAATAAAAACATCCAAACCGTTTTTATTGAAAAAAATAACTTTTTTCAAGGAGACCAATAGCATATCGATGTTAAGGGATTCGGTCGCTTTGATATCATCGATGGTAAGAAAGGAGGGGGCATTATTCCCATCTAAAAATCCTTGCGGGTGGAAAACGGCAATGCGCCCCTTAACCGTTGGTCTCATCGTACTCCACCACCTGCATAAAAGATTCGTATATTTCTTGGACAAATTCAATTTGAAACTCAACGAATTCGTTCAGCCCTGCCTCGACATAGGTGCTTTGGCTTAATTCATAAAAGAGCAATAAATGCATCCATTGCGCCAAGATTTTGTCATTTGCCTCCAACTCTTGATCCAATCCGGATGAGGCATGGACGATGCGGCTGATTGCCGGAGATATTTCCCATTTTAGTGCGATTTCGGTACAAATATCAAACAAACTCATTTTAGTGAGTCGGTGAAGAATAGTATTGTAATCCAACGCTTTAACGCTTCTGAGCTGCTCCACTTCACTTTTGTATTCACCGAAGAGGGCATCGCAGACAATAATACTGGCCGGCAAAAGGGTAATAGCACTTTCGTTGTCATGATTGAGAAGATTGAGATGGGTAAGGATTTTTGCCCATTTGCGACTGAGGGAAGCCTGTAAATCATAAAACGCTTGAGAACTGAGGTTAAAAAGTCCCCACTCTTTTGGAGCCAAAAGGGTCATTAAGTAATTGTATAAAATTTGTTGCGCCGTTGAAATTCCGAGGATACTGAAGATTTGGGATAAATCGCTTACTTCATTACGAAACCCGTAGATAGGACGGTTTACCAAGGTTCTGAGATAGAGTTTAAGAGCCGGATCTTCTTCGGCACATTTGGCCGCTTTGGTTAAATCACCGACCCGTACGTAATCAAGTGTTTGCTTGACGACAAAAGGGGCGGGGGGGATATTTTGGATGTAAAGCAAAATTTGTTCTTGAGTAACCACGTATCACAGCATCCGATCTTAATTATTTTTAAAGTCCGCTAATTGTAATCGCGGTTTGATTAAAGGAGCCTTTATAGGAGGTTAATCCGTTGCTTAAGGTAAACTTTGGGTTTACTGCGATAAAATTCGCAACTAAAATTTACGCAAGGAGCCTCAAAATGGCAAGAAAATGTGCTATTAGCGGTAAAGGCCCAATGAGCGGAAACAATGTTTCTCACGCGAAAAATAGAACTAAGCGTCGTTTTTTACCAAACCTTCGTACTGTTCGCGTAACGCTTGAAGACGGTACTACCAAAAAACTAAAAATCGCTGCTTCTGAACTTCGTACATTGAAAAAAGATTCGTAAACGTCCCCCAAAGGGTATACGTTGAATCTTATTCAAAAGTTACAGAAATTTCTCAATTGGGAGCCTTCTCCCAAACCTGACATCACGTTGAATGCTGAGTTATACGCTCAGTTTCTCCCTTTTAGAACCCCCCTGATTTTAATCCAGCTCTGTATGATTTTCGGTACGCTCGGCTATATGTACATCGAAGGGCACTCTCTTATCAATGCACTTTTTCAAACCGGTTATACTTTTACCACGGTTGGATTCGGATCATTGGGAGAAGGGGAGTTTACTCCGCTAGGAAAACTTTTTACGATTACATTGATCATTTTTGGATTTGCGGTATTTACCTTGGCTTTGGGGATTATTGTCGATGTTATTAATCGGGGAGAACTCAAGCGAATATTGAAGGAGAGAAAAATGTTGTATCGGATTGCCCGACTTAAAAAGCATTTTGTCATTTGTTATCATAATGAATATGCGGTGCAGGTGACAAAACAGCTTCGAGCGAATCAAATCCCTTTTGTTGTAATCGACCCGAGAGAAGATATGGAAGCATTGGCAAAACTGTATAAATATCCCTATTATATTCAAGCTGAACCCCATACGGAAGAGGCAATGTTGAAAGCACATTTGAGTTCCGCCAAAGGACTTATCACGTTGTCGAGTTCGATTGCGGACAATATTGCCCTTATCGCATCGGTGAGGCTTTTTGAAAAAGAGCATAAAATTCCTGCACCCTATTATGTCATCAGTTCGGCAGAGGGTGTGAACGATATCGATAAACTCAAAAAATTGGGTTCCGATACGGTGGTCTCTCCGACGAAGTTGACCGCGCAGCGTATCACGGCAATGGCCGCACGTCCCGACATGGAAAATTTACTCGAGCAGTTTTTATATAAAAGCGATACTCCGCTTGATATGGAAGAGGTATTTGTCCCTAAAACGAGCTGGATGGTTCTTAAAAAGCTCAAAGAGACCCATTTACGCGATATCGCAAACGTATCCGTTATCGGAATCACAAAAAAAGACGGCAAAATGATGCCGATGCCCAAAGGGGATGTTTTAGTTATGAGTGAGTCCAAACTGCTGGTGATCGGGACTCAAAAAGGGATTTTATTTACCAAAGCATTGGTGAAAAAACACGAAAAACCGGAGGAACTCAAATATGTATAATTTAAAAACTATTGAGGGCGGTGTGTGTGCGGCGAAAGGATTTTTTGCGGACGGCATTCACATCGGACTAAAAAAAGAGGGAGCTAAAGATCTCGCTTTTATCTATTCAGATAAACCGTGTGCGATTGCATCGGTCTTTACCACCAATAAAATGACGGCGGCTCCGATACGTCATTTTCGTGCACAAGGTGAGTTTGAAGGAAATTTTGTCCTCATCAACTCCAAAAATGCGAATGCCATGACAGGGCGAGCAGGAATCGATGACATTGACGACGTTTTATCGGCGGTGCAAAAGAGATTTCCCGTGATCCAAAACCCTGTGATGAGTTCGACGGGAGTTATCGGGGTACGTCTCCCGAAAGCGAAGATTATTGAAGGGGCGATGCATTTCGATCTTACCGCTCGCGAGGGGATCAATGCCTCTGAAGCGATTATGACGACCGATACCTTCTCGAAACGGATCGCTTATGAAGTGGTATTAGAGGATGGAAAATCGTTTCGACTCGGTGCGATGGCGAAGGGTGCGGGGATGATTAATCCGGCGATGGCGACAATGCTTTGCTTTATTACGACCGATGCGGCCGTCGATAAAGCAACCATGCAAAGCATCCTCGATGAGTGTGTTCATACGACGTTTAATGCGGCAAGCGTCGATGGGGATACCTCGACGAACGACACGGTTTTGGTCATTGCAAACGGCACAAGCGGAGCGTTTCATGCGGCAGCTTTCAAAGAGGCACTAGAGTCAATTATGCTCTTTTTAGCCAAAGAGATGGTGCGTGACGGCGAGGGGGCAACAAAGCTGGTCACCTACAAAGTAACGGGAGCGATCAACCACAAAGAGGCGGAGATCGCGGCGAAAGCACTGAGTAATTCACTCCTTGTCAAAACGGCATTGTTCGGTCAAGATCCAAACTGGGGGCGCATCGCATCAACGGTCGGTGCTAGCGGAATTATGTGCGATGAGGCATTTTTGAGCATCTGGTTTGATGATATCTGTGTCTATAAAAAAGGGGAGCTGTTGTTCGATGAAAAACTTGAACCGCTCGCCGCGAGCGTTATGCAAAAATCTGCTTTTACGATCCACTGTGATATCGGTCTGCAAGACGGTGAGTTTACCGCGTACGGATGTGATTTGGGGCACGAATACGTCAAAATAAATGCGGATTATCGCACGTAGTTTTAACCGTTACTAAAGTGATAGGTTGCTATAATCGCGATAATTTAACGGCAACAGGATAACTTAATGCGCGGATATAAAATTTTCAGCGGTTCAGCGTGTACCGAGTTTGCGGCGGAAGTGTGCAGAACCCTCGATGTTCCCCTCTCCAAAGCTTCAGTAAAACGTTTTAGTGACGGAGAGATTAACGTTCAAATCTCTGAAAGTGTTCGCGGACGTGATGTTTTTATCATCCAATCAACCGGTGCACCATCGAATGATAATTTGATGGAATTACTAATTATGACCGATGCCCTTCGCCGCTCTTCAGCTAACTCGATTACGGCAGTTGTCCCCTATTTCGGATATGCACGACAAGATCGTAAAGCGGCTCCTCGTGTTCCGATCACCGCGAAACTTGTTGCCGATATGTTTGAGACAGCGGGGATTGATCGCGTCGTGACGATTGATTTACACGCAGGTCAAATCCAAGGATTCTTTGATATTCCGGTTGACAACCTCTATGGGGCGATTATTTTTGAAGAGTATATTCGCTCTAAAAATCTTGCAAATCCTGTCATCGCTTCTCCTGACATCGGCGGGGTAGCGCGCGCCCGTTATTTTGCCGAAAAACTGGGTCTGGATATGGTTATTGTCGATAAACGTCGTGAAAAAGCGAACGAGTCAGAAGTGATGAACATTATCGGTGACGTTGCGGGTAAAGATATCATTATGATCGATGATATGGTCGATACCGCCGGAACAATGGTTAAAGCGGCAGCTGCTTTGAAAAAACGCGGAGCTACGTCGGTTATGGCATGTGCCACTCACGGTGTACTCAGCGGGAATGCGTATGAGAATATCAACAACGGTGAGCTCGATGAACTTGTTATTTCCAACACGCTCGTTCTTCGCGGACAAAGCGATAAAGTTAAAGTTTTAAGTGTTGCCCCTCTCTTCGCCGAAGTGATTCGCCGAGTTTATCATAATGAAAGTGTCAACAGTTTGTTTAGCTAATGGATAATATTCGCAACTTTTCAATCATCGCCCACATCGACCACGGCAAAAGTACGTTAGCCGATCGTATTATCCAAGAGTGCGGAGCGGTCAGTGACCGTGAGCTCAGTAAACAGATGATGGATACGATGGATATCGAGCAAGAGCGCGGGATTACGATTAAAGCACAAAGCGTCCGTTTGGATTACGTCAAAGACGGCCAGCACTATATCCTCAATCTGATTGACACTCCGGGCCATGTCGACTTTAGTTATGAAGTAAGTAAGTCACTTGCATCGTCCGACGGAGCCTTACTGATTGTCGATGCTGCGCAAGGTGTTGAGGCACAAACCATCGCGAATGTCTATATGGCGATGGAAAACAACCTTACTCTCATCCCCGTTATCAACAAAATCGATCTCCCCGCCGCAGAACCGGAACGGGTCGCCGAAGAGATTGAAACGACGATCGGGATCGATGCAACCGATGCGGTTATGATTTCAGCCAAAACAGGGGTCGGCATTCGTGAATTGATCGACGCGATCGTTGATCGTATCCCTGCACCTAGCGGTGATCCATTGGCAACGACGAAAGCGATTATTTACGACTCATGGTTTGATGCGTACCAAGGGGCTATGGCATTGGTGCGTGTATTTGACGGTGAGATCAAAATGGGTCAGATGATTAAGCTGATGCACAATGATGAAAATCATCAAGTGTTAGAGTTGATGTACCCTCATCCGCTTCGTCGCCAAAAAACGCAAGCGATCAAAGCCGGAGAGATCGGAATTGTCATTTTGGGGGTTAAAGAGGTGGGCTCTATCCGTGTCGGCGATACGATTACCGATGCACGAAATCCGACGCGTGAGCCGGTGGGTGAATACGCCCCTGCAAAACCGTTCGTATTTGCAGGGCTTTACCCTATCGATACCGATGAGTTTGAATCGGTGCGGGATGCCCTTGATAAACTCAAACTCAATGACAGTTCCCTCAGCTATGAACCGGAAACCTCCGTTGCTCTCGGTTTTGGGTTTCGTGTCGGGTTTTTGGGAATGCTTCATATGGAGGTGGTCAAAGAGCGGCTGGAACGGGAGTTTAATCTCGACCTGATTGCAACCGCACCGTCCGTTATCTATAAAGTCTACAAGACCGATGGAACGATGATTGAAGTCCAAAATCCGAGTGAACTCCCTGAGCCGCAAACGATCGAGAAAATCGAAGAGCCCTACGTTCGTGCAACGGTGATCGTTCCGACCGATTATTTGGGGAATGTGATTACCCTTTTGACCAATAAACGGGGTATGCAGGAGAAGATGGAGTATCTGAACGAAACTCGTGTTATGCTCATCTATGTCATGCCGATGAACGAAATCGTCGTCGATTTTTACGATAAACTCAAATCAACCTCCAAAGGGTATGCGAGTTTCGATTACGATCCTATCGAATTTCGTCAGGGTGATTTGGTTAAACTCGATGTCCGTGTTGCGGGAGATGTGGTCGATGCACTCAGCGTTATCGTTCCTCGCACCTCTGCCGATATGCGCGGTCGTGCATTAGTTACCAATATGAAAGAGATCGTTCCGCGTCAGCTTTTCGAAGTGGCGATCCAAGCGAGTATCGGAAACCGTGTTATCGCTCGTGAAACGGTCAAATCAATGGGAAAAAATGTTACCGCCAAATGTTACGGCGGGGATATCTCCCGTAAACGTAAACTCCTCGATAAACAAAAAGAGGGTAAAAAACGGATGAAAGCAATCGGGAAGGTTCAGCTTCCTCAAGAGGCGTTTATGTCCGTCCTCAAAATGGACTAGACATGCGTTGTATGATGTGTGAGCGGCTTAGCTTCTCGCATATCTGCTCCGCGTGTCAAGAATCGCTCCTCACCCCGAGTCTCCATAAACGCAAAATCCTTGGCTCACTGCCCGTTTACTCTTTTTTCTCCTATAATGAGATAGAACCGCTTCTTCTTACCAAGCATACCGATATCGGATACTATATCTATACGATCTTGGCAAAGAGAGCCTTAGGGGAATTTGCAAAAAATTGGGAGTACGAAAATCGTGTCGCCTCCATCGGTATTGACGATCAAGCGTCAAGCGGCTACTCTCATACGGCGGTCTTGAACCGAGCGTTAAAATCTCCAAATATTACCCCCCAGTATGGAAAACTTCGCGCGACGAATCACCATAAATATGCGGGTAAAAGTGCCGAAGAGAGGCTCTTGAATCCTCGGCAGTTTCGATATACACCATTTGCGGAAAATGAGGTCATTTTGGTGGATGATATTGTCACGACGGGGACAACTCTTAGTGAAGCCTCGGAGATACTTCACACAAACGGTAAAAAAGTGATCCTTTGTCTTACCCTCACCGATGCGGAGAATAAATAATCAGTACGGTGGCAATGTTGTAATACGTGTGTCAACAATCGCACGGCCGATCGTAAAATGGTAAAGTGACTGATAGCGTTGATCGTTTATCCCCAGTAATGCGTGAAACTCATCATCCAAAAAGCATCCGATCCCTGTTGCACTGAGATTTAACGAGGTTGCTTCAAGATAGAGCATTTGGCCGATCATACCGCATTGATGATAGAGACTTTTGTAGCCGATTCCTCCGTGCGTTTCGAGCGTTGATGAAAATTTGCAGAGCATTCCAAAACTAAACGCCCCCTCTTTTGCAATCTCTTGGTTGCATGAAATCATCTGTGCCGCTCCACGGTAATCCCCTTCTCGAAGCAGATAGAGCTCCTCACCACACTCTTTCCATTTAAAAGTCTCATCCAATGTCTGCTGTAGAGAGATCAGATCCTTTGTGTCACGAACATAGATATAGAGTCCTTTTTCCAGCCCCTC
>NZ_MIBU01000038.1:0-2116 GCF_001830725.1 Sulfuricurvum sp. RIFOXYD12_FULL_44_77 | reverse complement strand
AGTTTGTTTCTCTGAACTCATGCACCAGCGTGTCGGAATAATTTTCACAACAGCATCTTTTTCAAATCCCTCCACACTCGCATCCACCATCATAAACGCGTTAGCACGTGAAAGCGGCAACACCATTCCCGGACCGAATTTTTCACTCGGGGTAAAAGAGGTTCCGTCAAACCACCCCGGGATGAGGGAACGTCTCCCTTTTTTCATTGTAAACGGTTCAGAAATTTTTGTTGTGAGGGTGGAGAGATATTTATCCGCACGACCGCTCAGCGCTAAAATAGCACTTTGTCCGAATAGCTCGAAACACAAAGCTGCCGCGAGGGGATTTCCCGGAAGATTAAGGATAACAGTATTGCCGATACGCCCGAATGTCGTCGGTTTACCCGGTTTGATGTCCACCGATTCAAAACCACTCTCAAAGCCGAGGGTTTGGAAAGCCTCTTTGGTAAAATCGGCATCCCCGACACTGACACCCCCTGAGGTGATAATCAAATCCGCGTTCAAAGAGCGCTCGATATGCTCACGGATCGACTCAAGAGAATCAGATGCCGTTCCGGTAAAGATCACCTCACACCCCAGCTCTTGCGCGCGTGCGGCGAACGTAGGGGTGTTGGTATTGTAGAGCTGATTGGCTCCCAACGCTTCATAATGCATTTTGAGTTCGTTTCCTGAAGAGAAGAGGGCAACGCGGGGACGGCGGTAGACTCTGACATGGGTGATCCCCTGTGAGGCAAGGAGAGAGATATGATGGGCATACAGCATCGTCCCCTCACTCAATAACCCCATCCCAGCTTGAATATCTTCCCCTTTGAGACGAATATGTTGTGAGGGCTTTATGGTGGAGGGGAAGGTGATTTGATCTCCGTTAACGATCACCTCTTCGATGGGGACGATTGCTTCACACCCCTGTGGGATTTTGGCACCCGTCATAATACGGATGCATTGATCTTCCACCATACGGACATCATCAGGATTACCGGCAAAAATCACACACACTTGTTGGAGTGTTTTACCCGCATCTTCAACCCGTACCGCGTAACCGTCCATCGCCGAGTTATCAAAAGAGGGGAGAGAATGGGAAGCGATAATATTTTCGCAGAGGAGACGGTGAATACCGTTTTCGATCGGTACAATCTCACTTTGTGTAGGCAAGGTAAGGGTATAAACCAGATTGAGTGCCTCTTCTACGGTGATTGCCATTGCTTCTCCTTGGGTGTATCCTTCCTCAATGCATTAAATGTTCAATCATCGGAAAGTGATTTAGGGAGTGATTATAGGCAATTTAAGGTAAAATCCCCTTTATGGAAGCTATGTATACAACCGGACTTAATATCCACTACTTCGGGGTTATTGTGTTGATGGGGGTAGTTGTGTTTAACATCGTGATGTTATCCCTCTCTCATCATCTTATCCGCTATTCTAAACGGATGCGGATTGTGATGCCGATCTCAGGCTCATTGATCGCTTTGATCCTTTTTACGGGGGCAGTGATGATGGCGGCGAAACACCTTCATTTTACCTTTGCCAATATTGCGATGATTGCTATCGCCATTATCATGATCATACTTGAAGCAAAACGGTACAAAACGCTTAAACGTAAAACCGATATTACCCAAGAGGGGGCGTTTGAACTTTATAAGAAAAAAGCGTTTCGTTTCTTGGGCATTGAGATAAGTTTACTGATTGCGATCACTTTTTGGATGATTCTACAATGAAATTTTTACTGCACAATAATGTCGGTACGAATGAATTAAGTGTCAGCGGTGATGATTATAAGTACTTAATTAAAGTACGACGTCACAAAGCGGGGGATTTAATCGCTTTTCGTTCACGTGAACGTTTGGGTGAGGAGTATCGCTATCGGTTAGAGCGAACCGATGGGCGCAATGCTTATTTTTCACTGCAAAGCCATCATCAAGCGTTGTGTGAAAATGAACGCCCCCTTCATATCGGATGGTGCTTGGTGGATCCGAAAACGATAGAAAAAACCTTGCCGATGCTTACCGAACTGGGAGTTCACAAAATCACCTTTATCCATTGTCGCCGATCACAGCAAAATTTTCGTCTCGATTTTGAGCGCTTTGAGCGTATTATGGAGAGTTCGATTATGCAGTGC
>NZ_MIBU01000037.1:0-2119 GCF_001830725.1 Sulfuricurvum sp. RIFOXYD12_FULL_44_77 | reverse complement strand
GTATTTGCCGCTTCCGACGATAAGACGGCTTCCGAGGGTATATTTTCCGATTTGTAAAGTATGCATCCACTAGTCCTTTAGAATTTTTAGTACACTGAGAGGGAGTATCTCATGCTCGATTTCGCGAATTTTAGCCGAAAATTCTTCTAAAGTATCGGAGGAATTTTTGGTAAAACTTTTTTGCAAGATTATCTCACCGCCGTCGAGTTCGTCTGTGACCCAATGAACGCTGACACCGCAGATTTTTTCGTCACTTTCAAAGCTTCGCTCAATCGCACGTGCCCCTTTGAATGCGGGGAGGAGCGCAGGATGGAGGTTGATGGAGCGGATATGCGAGGTAAAGACGGGGGTTAGAATCCGCATAAATCCGCAGAGGACGACAAGATCAGGATTATATTCTTGAATCATTTCAACCAATGCAGCATCATACGCTTCACGGCTCTCATAGTCGCGATGATCGAGTATTTCGACCGGAATTCCCGCGTTTCTGGCTTTGAGTATTCCTCCCGCGTCGGGATTATTGGTAATTGCACAGACGATGGCGGCATGTTTGAGATGGATTTTTTCGATCAAGTTGGCGAGGTTGGTTCCCTCCCCGCTGAAAAGGGTTACGATTTTTTTCATAAACAGGTGAGTCTTTCGATTAAATCAAATGGGGTGAGAGCATAGTTGTTTTTATCAAATTTGCGTGCTGCCAGTGTATGGGTTAGCGAGCCTTGGATCGCAGCGATGAGCGGTGTATATCCTTGTGTCAGCAATGCCCCGATAAGACCGCTGAGAACGTCGCCGCTCCCCCCTTTTGCCAATGCAACGGTTCCGAGTGGATTGACAAAAAATTGTTCTCCTTGAGCGATGATGACGTTAGAGCCTTTTAGCACTAACACCGCGTTAGGATAGGCCGCGCAAAATTGCTCTACATAGGCAAATCGGTTATTTTGCAATGTGGTGACATCGATATCGGCAATACCGCAGACACGTAATATTTGGGTGAACTCTTTTGGGTGCGGGGTGAGGACAATACTCTCACGCTTCAAGAGTTTACCAAACATCGGGTGGTAAAAAATATCAGCATCCAAAACAAGGGGAAGCGTATTGTCGAGCAAGGAGGAGAGTTCATCATCACAAAACTCTACCCCTAGCCCCATGCCTAATGCGATGGCGGTAGTAGTAGCGGGGAGAGAATGGCTTTGCATCAGCTCGTAGGGGATCGTGACGTTTTCATTGCTGATAAGGCTAACCAATCCCGTTCCGAAACGAAGTGCCGCTGAGCCGGCGATGACGGATGCTCCGATTTTTTCACCGCAAACGATCGCTAAATGACCGTAACTTCCTTTGTTGGTTGAGGTGTGGACGCGGTAGGGGAGAGACAAATCGGTTTCCTCTAATAACTGCCAAGATGAGGGTGTTTCGTAGGTATGGCGATTGATTCCCAACTCGCTCACTTTAATTTCACCTACGATCTCTTTAGCGGCATCACTGAATAAACCTCGTTTCAGTGAACCCATTGTGAGGGTGATGTCGGCATGGAAAATAGGCTCATCAAAGGTGCCGTCGGCATAAAGACCGCTGGGAACATCACATGCGATTTTAAATCCGTTCATTCGGTTCATCGATACCAATACCTCTATTGCGGTAGGGCCGAGAGGGCGATTTAAACCCGATCCGAACAGTGCATCGACAATAACGTCATAGTCCCCTTCTAGGGATGAGTGTTTCAATCCTAAAGTCTCAACTCGTTCTCGCTGCAAATGTGCCAGCGGTGAACTTGCGCCGAAAGGGATATGGACACTTACGTGATACTCTCCCCTGAGCAATCGTGCAAGTGCTAAGCCATCAGCCCCGTTGTTACCGCTTCCGCAGACAATAAGAATAGAGGAGTCGGGAGCAAAACGTGAGCGGATTAAATGTGCCATAGCCATTGCAGCGTGTTCCATCATCACCTCTTCGCTGAGGGCGAATTTCGTGACACTGCGTTGATCAAGATGTGATACGTCAAGATAAAGATTTTGCATAAACAGGCACCAGTTTTAAAGGGTTATTGAGCTATAATAACTTTTATGAACAACGATTATATCGCAATAGCCAAAAACACACTTGAAATTGAAGCGGACGCACTTCG
>NZ_MIBU01000036.1:0-10567 GCF_001830725.1 Sulfuricurvum sp. RIFOXYD12_FULL_44_77 | reverse complement strand
CGGGAAACGAGACTCGAACTCGCGACATTCAGCTTGGAAGGCTGACGCTCTAGCCAACTGAGCTATTCCCGCATCACTGGTGAAATTATACTACCCAAACCCTTAATCATTTATTTGTTTAGCTATTTGTTTCTGTATAATTCATCCTATTACTTTTATCAAACGAGCAATTTATGAGAACACAACGTGTACCGTTCGGCCAACAAAACCCCGACAAAAAAGATGCCGTCTTTCTAGCTATCTACGTCGATGCGATCTCTCCGTGGAGATACTTCAAAGACGATATGCAACACCTCAAATGTCCGGCTATTATTATGATTGATCGTTGGGATGGACGGATGGGATTTCCCGGGGGGACGGTTAATGAGGGGGAGAGCCTTCTCGAAGCGCTGGTACGAGAGACCAAAGAGGAGAT
The DNA here is from genome assembly GCF_001830725.1 of Sulfuricurvum sp. RIFOXYD12_FULL_44_77. Lineage (NCBI taxonomy): Bacteria > Pseudomonadati > Campylobacterota > Epsilonproteobacteria > Campylobacterales > Sulfurimonadaceae > Sulfuricurvum > Sulfuricurvum sp. RIFOXYD12_FULL_44_77. The sequence goes on along the minus strand of NZ_MIBU01000036.1, from coordinate 10,152 downwards.
CGGGATCACGATCAAACCCTCTAAAGTCCATCCGATTGCAAGCCATGAAACCCGTATCGTTACCCATCTTTACGGACTCAAAGTTCTCGAAGCGGAGTTTTTGCACATTTATTACCACATCCTCAGCAACTTCTCCCGCTCGATCCTTCTGCACGCTTATGAAGAGGGGGACAATTCCCATTTTATGTCGGAGATTACGGGGATCAAAATCGTCCCTCTCCTCCAACACGAGAACAAAGGGATCAACCGTTTCATCGAAAACTCTTTTGCGGGTTCATCCAAAGAAGACCTCGATGTACTACTCCGTGAGGTATTTGGGATCGAGCTTTAACGAATCCGCTTGCCGACGATGTCCCCAAAGAGCAAGACATCCTCTAAAATCGCTTTTTCACACAGCCCCTCGGAATCGAGGTTAATCAACAATTCCCCCTGAGCACTGCTGAAAATGCGGTCGTTCAACACCACTTTTACAAAATCACCCTCTTTCATCTTGAGTTTCTCCTGCATTTTAGTCAATGCCTCATCACGGGGAAAATTGATATCGATCCGACCATCTTTTTTATTCCCGCCGACAACATAAAAAGGGCGATCTTTCCGTATTTTCATATGATTTTTGAAATTGAAAAAAAGGGAGAGGACATCTTCGCTCGCGTAAAATTCATTTTTCACTTTATCCCATTCGTCACTTTGGATATTCTCTCTCCAAACGGTCTTATTCGGATGGTCAAACGTATAAATTTTGGTCGATTTTTTCGAATCGGTTCGTCTTATTTTGATGTATTTTTGAGGTATTAGCACCCCATCGACGAGTGATCCGTGGCTTTCGTAGGTTTCGACACGGTTATTGGTAAGAAGTTTGGCTATTCCGCTGGTACGGGCTTCGATTCGGATGCTGTAGGTTTGATCCTCTTTGATCTCGAAACGGGCATCGGCAACCCCCAACGCTTCAAATATCCCATAAGAGACCTCATAGGTTGCACTAATGACTTTAGCACTTGCTATCTGTGATACGATCGCGAGGATTAAAAAAATATGTTTCATCGTGCAATTATAACAAAAGAGCACTGATGCTCGCGATCTCATCGGAGCGTAATTCGAAACTGAAAATATCCAAATCTTCCGCGATATGCACTTTGGACGTCGATCCGATCAGCGGAACGATTCCTATCTGATTAAGGTAACGATAGAGGATCTGTGCTTCGGTTTTGTTGTACTCTTGAGTCAAGGCAAAAAACTCTCGGCTTCCGAGAATATGGGGGTTGGCGGTCAAAGACCAAAAGCTCTGATAGACAATCCCCATCGCATCACACCATTGCCGCAATGCGATATCGTATCCGCTATCAGCGTAAAAACGGTTTTGTACGACAGAGGGTTTTACCTCCGCATCGCTATAGAGCCGTTTGAGCAGTTCCAGATCATAACAGTTGCTGATGCCGATTCGGTGTGCTGTGCCGCTGTGGGCAATCTTCTCCATCGCACCCCATACTTTGAGGAGATTGGGATAAGGAAAGAGCGGTGAGTGGAGCACCAGCGAATCGACATACTCACTCTGAAGATTATGGAGTGAGGCGGAAAATGACTCCTCTACCTGCAGTTCCAAAGGGGCTTTCGGATCATAGGGAATACGCGCGGGATCTTGCCCTGCGAGAGGGGTAAATTTCGTCTGTACAAACAGCTCTTCGCGCTCTATCCCTAGAGATTTCAATCGCATCAAAGCTTCCCCTACCCCCGCTTCATGGTAGTGTTTGGGCTGACATGCGGTGTCGATCCCTCTAAATCCGCTCGTAACCGCCGTCTCTACCAAATCTGCCGTCTGCTCTTTTTTCCATGCCGTGCCGTAGATGAGGGGAGGTATCTTCATGCGGTGCCCTTTTTGAAATCTTATTTTCACCATTATAACTTACCTAAAAACTTCTCACAGTTACTTTTTACGGGTACACTGTCGCTTACTTTTTATGTCAGGATACTCTGTGACTCAATTTATCATCTTAGCCGTGGTTATAGCCCTTTTTTACTGGCTCTCCCGAAGCTTTTCCCAAAACCAGCATACCTACTCGAAAAGCCAATTTTCGGGGTTTAAACTCACCAAAGAGAACCTCGCCTACAGTGAACTGGGTCTTTTTGTCGCCCTTAGTGCCAAAGTGGCCAAAGCCGACGGTCGGGTCGATGAGCTCGAAGCGGAGCTGGTCAGTAATATGTTCAGTGACATCAGCGCCCTTTTCCCCAATCCCGAAGCAACCAAAAAAATGCTCAAAGAGATATTCGATGAAGAGAAAAATGCTCCGCACAATATCGATCCGGTAGCACAGGCGCTCTATAAAGCGTTAGAGAGCGACCCTCACAAACGTCAAAAGATGATGGAATTTTTGATCCATCTCAGCTACATCGACGGAACGCTCAGCCACAGTGAGGAGGAGATGCTTCGAGTGATTGCCAAACATTTGCACTTTAGCGAAGCAGATTTTGCCTCTATGCTGGAGCGTTTCGGCTCACATCACCGCCACAGTGTCAAAGAGAGCTCAATCGATCAAGCCTATACCCTCTTGGGACTCACGCCACACGCTACGAACGATGAAATTAAAAAAGCGTACCGAGCCCTCGTTCGCGAATATCACCCCGATATTATCAAATCGCAAGGGGCATCGGATGAGTATCTCAAAGAGGCGACCGAAAAGGTACAAGATATCAATGCCGCCTATGAGATGATCAAAAAATCGCGCGGAATGTAAAGGAATTATATGGACAAAAAACGACTGCTTAATATCGGATATTGGATACTCTTTATCGGAATTCTCGGTTACGTGGCCTACTCAAAAGGGTGGATTCTCACCAACTTTGAATCGATCTCCCCTGCACAAGCCCAAGAGATGATCCAAAAAGAAGAAAAAGTAACCCTCATTGATGTCCGAACACCCGATGAGTTTATCCAAGAGCACATTGAGGGGGCAATGCTTATTCCTCTGCAAACACTGGATAAAAATCTAGGGTTGATCGCCAATGTCAAAAACCAAAAGATCATCGTCTATTGTCACAGCGGAAGCCGAAGCGTTGCCGCTTCACGGCTCCTCGCCGACAACGGATTTACTCCCCTAAACGTCAAAGGGGGGATTACCGAGTGGAAAGCCCAAGGGCTTCCTACCCAACTAAAGGAATAGAGTATGTCATTATCAGAGACCCAAAAACAGACCATCAAAGCCTCCACCGAGCTTTACCGCTCTGAAATCACCCAGATCAATAGCTGGATTTACAACGAAGCCGATGATGAGCGGTGTGATCAGCTCTATCTGCTCCGAGCTCTCTGTAGTATCGAGCATGGAAACCGTATAGGATTGTTCAATGACGACGAGGCTTCTGAAGAGTACTTCGAAGAGGTCGCGAAAGAGGTGAACCGCTATTTCCATGAAAAAGATGATGCCGAACTCTTCGATGATATTTCCATATTGGAAGATGATGTCAGGGAGCGGTATTTTGAAAATCCAGCGAAAGAGAAGCAGGCCATTTTAAACGCATTAAAACTCAGCTTTTAAAAAGCTATCCGATTACGCCCCTCTTCTTTAGCTTTATAAAGCAAACTATCTAAACGGTTCAGAAGTTCTTCGGAGGATTCATCCTTTTGAAGAGCCGCAATTCCAAATGAACAAGTAATTTGCCCCACACTTGGGAAACTTTCAAATTCAATCGTTTGCCGAATGATCTCTGCAACACTCAATGTCTCTTCCAGCGAAGTATCCGGCAATAGAATAATAAATTCTTCTCCTCCCCAGCGGGCAATAATATCACTTTTGCGAAGCCGCTGTTTCACCAGTACGGCAATACGTTTTAAGGTCTCATCACCGATGAGATGCCCAAAACAATCGTTGACCCGTTTGAAATGGTCAATGTCGAAGAAAATAACTCCGAGAGGTTTTTGATCGCGGCGGGCTATATTAATGGCATATTCAAATACCATTGTAAAATGGAGCCTGTTGGCAACACCGGTCAACGGATCCGTCATAGAGCGCTCTTGTATCGATGAAATGTCGGTAAAAATAACAACGAACCGCTTCTCTTCGTGAAACTGCAATACAGAGAGTTTCACCTCAAAAATGGTCGTTTTACCCTCCATTGTAATTTTAACTTTATGATGGATATGGGGATGATCAAAAATATAGTCGCTCCACCGCTGATCATTCACCATCGGCAAGAGATACTCCTGCGTATCTCCCTCTTCAAAATATTCACAGACACATTCGTGTTCACGTTTAAATGCAGCAACATTTGCGTAGTGGAAATAGGCTAAAAAGGTTTGATTCGCGGCAATAAGGCGATGACCGTCCGTAACAATAACAGGAGAGGGGATAGCATCGAGAATCGTTTGATTGTAGGCTTCATGAAAACTCATTTTTTCAGCAACCTTATCATACACCCGACTAATAACCATCCCTAAAACTAAGATCAATACCAAAGCGATCAAGGCGGTAGCTACAATCATCTGAAAGACATGGCTTGAAAAATCAGGAATCGCTTGGATAAACATCACCGCACCGATCGGCTGACCCACATAATTTTTTACGACAATAGTTTTCATCGTATACGTTTGATTCGCATACGTGATAACACTATTTTCAAACGTTTGATGCTGACTTTTATAACTCTCAATCAAAGGGAGAAGTTTAGAAGAGACATTGATCGCTAACATATCGCCGATACGGAGGAAATCGCTGATCCCGCTCAGCACTCCCATATTTTTTTCATGGATCATAAAAAAAGATTGATAGCCGGTATAACGGTTTATTTTATCGGTGATGTAGGAGGCATCAATCCCAAATTCAACCGCCCCTAAATAGACCCCTTGATCCATCACCGGAGTGAGTATCCGAAACGCCAATCCATTTCGCCCCTCTTCGAATCCGTAGACTACTTTATGCTCTCGATGGATATGCGCTACCATAGAACGCTGTGAGGCAATAGGGTCGCCGTAAACATTCGGTTGGTGCATCCGAAGGAGTGATGTCCCGTTCGCGTTGTGAAACTGCATAACGCTGAGCATCGGATTCTCTTGATGCATTACTTCCCAACGCGGAGCGATCAAATGGTAGAGTTCATCATGATTTTTGGATCGAAATGCGTTTAATACCCCCTCCGTTTTTATATTCGCTTCAGCACGTGAGACATAGAATCGGACGATATCGTGAAGTGTCTCTTCATAATTGAGGCGGACACTTTGATAGACATCCGCCATCCGTACATCATATTGATCTCTGTCATGAAGGATGCTGTAGGTGGCTACAATCGTAGCCACCCCCAAAACAACGGAACTGAGTACGAGTAATATTTTAGTTTTTAGACTCATACGTTTTCCTCTGTTCTTGGTGTAGTACACCGTAATTCAAATTCTGCTAACGGTAACAGAATTATACTATCTGTATTCCTTAAAAAATGAGATAAATCCCTTAGGTATGGTTGAGAATAAATTGCTTTAGCTCCTCTATTTTCAAAGGTTTGGCGTAATAATATCCCTGTATTTCATCACACCCCTCCTGCTGTAAAAACTCAAGCTGCTCTTTTGTCTCTACCCCCTCGGCAGTGACGGAGAGTCCGAACGTTTTTGCCAACGCTATAATCGCACGTGTAATAGCAATCCCCTCAACCGATCCGGGAAGATCATCGATAAACGATTTATCTATTTTGAGACGATCAACGGGGAGTTTTTGAAGATAGCTTAGAGAAGAGTAGCCTGTTCCAAAATCATCGATAGCAATTTTCACCGCAATCTCACGCAGCTTACTCAAAGTCAAAAAAGCTTCCCTTGCATTTGTTGCAAGATAGCTCTCGGTAATCTCTATCTCAAGCCATTTCGGATTCATATCTGTCTTCTCAATGATCGAAGAAAGAATTTCAAAAAAATCACTATTTTGAAGCTGTAGTGACGAAACATTGACCGCAAAATAAGGTAAAGTATGACCTTCATTGCGTAATTGCATAAAATCGTTACACGCTTGTTGTAAAACCCAAGAACCGATCGGAATAATCAGCCCCGTCTCTTCCGCCAATGAGATGAAACGATCAGGTGTAACCCACCCGATAAGAGCACTGTTCCACCTGATCAATGCTTCAATGGCAACTATTTTTCCGGTTGATGCAGAGACTTTGGGTTGATACACTAGGGTAAACTCATCCCCTTTCTCAACTGCAGCTTTAAGGGCATTAATTCTCAGAGTCCGATCTTCAACGATACTCGCCAACTCCTCGGTAAAAAAGCAATAGCGGTTACGTCCGGTATCTTTTGAACGGTACATTGCCAAGTCGGCATTTTTGAGCAATTTAGAAATCGTTTCTCCGTCATCCGGAAAAAACGCTATCCCGATACTTGCCGTAGTCCGGATTTCATGAACGCCACAGACAAACGGAAGATGAAACGCATCCATAATTTTTTCCAAAATCGGCATAGCGGCAGAGTTCTCATGAAACCCTTCTATGAGGATATTAAATTCATCCCCCCCGATACGTGCCAGTGTGTCGGAAGTTCGAAGAATATTGACTAAGCGTTCGGCAACTGCTTGTAATAGCAAATCCCCAATATCATGCCCAAGAGCATCATTAATCTGCTTAAACTGATCGAGATCTAAAAAAATAATTCCGAGCTTATCTCCGTTACGCCCTGCCAAATCAATACCGTGCTGGAGCATCGTATTAAACAATCGCCGATTCGGGAGATTGGTAAGGGGATCGGTATTGGATAGATCTTCGAGCTTTTTTTGGGATGCCATCAGTGCATTCTCACGTTCTTGAACACTCAAGGCTAGACGATTAACATTTTTAGAGATACTCTCCAATTCATCACCGGTATGGATCACCTGCATATCGGAATAGTCTTGACGCTCAATCTTTTCGATCTGACCCATGAGCGAGTTCAGAGGCTGAGCAATGCTCCGTTTAAAAATACTTTGCAAAAAGAGAAGTGTCAGCAGCGTCATTGTCGTAATAAGGGCGAAAAAAGCGATCCGATTTTCCTGAAGTGCTAGTTCCAAAGATGATTTATCGAGTGCGGCGGTAATGACGACACCCCCATCCAACGTTGCCATAGTGAGAGAACCTAAAAAACGGTTCTCTTCTTCACTGATGATCATCTCTTCTTTTTTTGAAGCTCTCTTATTTGATATTTGACTCCCTATTTCAATACCTAAATCACTTGAAAGCAATTGAAAATAGGGTTTTGATATGTATCGGGACATCTCGATATGGGTAATAGTTTGATTGCCCTCTTCCACAAAAAGACTTTGATGCGATTTGATAATCAGATCATTATCATGGCGATGATAGGTTATCACGCCACCCTTTGCAAGATATTTTTGCTTATAATAGGAAATATGTTTAGCAGCAAAATGCAATGAGGTATTGGATGGCTGTTTCACATACTCATACTCATTTTCATAACGGCTGTAAGATACCGGCTTTCCCTCTTCAAACGACACGTAGGTAAGGTAATACCCTTGTGAGGTTTTCGTGACATAAGCGATAAGATCTTCTCTCGCATCGTACAAAGCGATATCGTTATTGAGCGATATTTTAACCCTATTGAGGAGCTCTTCCGCTAACCGTTTTTTCTCTTCATCCAGCAAGATAGCATCGTAATGCTCTTTGTCCTGATAGGTATTAATCAGCTCAACCGATGCTAGAAACGATTCATCGTCTTTGATAAAAGCGATCCCTTTTTTCAAATCGGCTTCGACAATGCCAAGATCAATATGCAGACGATGAAACGCATATTCAATTCGCTGATGGGCGGTTTTTACAAAATTTTCGCGTAAAAAATAATCAAAATATACCCCTGAAACAAGAAACATCACGGCCGTCGAAGCGACTAAAATAAGCGCTAGTTTGGTTTTAAGGGTAAATGACCTGAACAGTGTTGTAATCATTAAAAAATCGGCATCTCTTTCTCAACATTCTCTTTCGTAATAAGTTTAACCGGAATAACGATATGTTTAGGAACACTCTCACCTTTAAAAATTTTCAAAGCGGTCTCAACCGTTTTTTTGCCACCCAACGGGAAAAGAACCGACCCGCTCTGTGTCCCGTTACGGATAGCATCCCGCGCTTCAGAGGTGTAATCACACCCGACAGTAATAATAGATGAGGGGTCGATAGTATGACGGAGCATCGCTGAACGTGCGCCGCTGAGCATACTGTCACTCTCCGAAAAAATGGCGTCCACTTTTTCCCCAGAAACGATCAGCTTCTCCATCTCGACAATGGCATCTTTACGAAGATAGTTTCCCGTCCGTTTGATAACACTAATCCCTTTATGTTTAGAAATCTCATCCATAAACCCTTTGGAACGCAATTTCGTAACATCGGCTTTTTGAAGCCCTTCAAATAGGAGAACTTTCCCTTTTCCCCGTAAGCGCTGAGCGATGTATTTTGCCCCCATCTCTCCAATTTTAAGGTTGTCAGAGTTAATGAAAGTGGTGTACTCATTCCCTTGAATACCGCGATCAAGGATGATCACAGGGATACCGCTTTTCTCTGCTTTGGCGATTACGGGAACAACCGCTTTTTCATCATTGGTACCCACAACGATCACATCGACTTTCGAATCAATAAAACCGTTAATATGACGGATAAGTAATGAGGTTTGCCCTTTCGCGTCGGAATAGATAAATTTCACATCAGGGTGTTTAAGCGCGGCATCACGTACTTCATATACTTGCGCTTTACGAAAATCATTCCCCATTGTATCTTGGGCGAACGCGATAGTTTTCGACTCTGCATAGACCAACTTCGCAGCTATAAAAAATACCAATAAAATAAACTTTTTCATTACTTTCTCCTTTTAATAGTATAGCAATTTACCACCAATATTCGAATTGAACCCCTACATTATCACCGTGTGTCTGATCGGCATAATACTCACCCCCAACAGAGCCTCTTGCATTCTCCGACCAATCCGCATGGGTATAATACAAACGGATCACTGGACGTTTCCAAACCCCTTTTTCAAGTGCCGCTTCCAGTGCGACCGTGCTCTTAATCACCGTATAGGTTTGATCTCCCTGCTCGTCTTTTACCCTATCGATCCCCTCTTCGAGGAGAAAGCGGCCGTTACGGTGAAAAAACCAATAGGGTCGGATACCCGCCGATACCCATGTCTGCTCCGTAGAGGAAAAATCATTTTCACGCCGTTTTTCATACACGACATTGCTCATCATCCCCCATTGATCGTTTTCAAAACTGTTATAGTTTATAAAACGCCACGTTTTGGCATCTTCAATCCCTCTGCCGCTGGAGAGAACCGCATCCACAAATCTCTCTTGCCGATACGGTGAGACACTTCCCGCACCCTTAGCTACCCCTTTGCCGTAAAAGAGGGCACTGATATTCTCCCCCTCCATACCGAAAAGATCTCGGATAATTTTCGTATCTTTGTACAGTACACCCACCGCATACCCGTCCATAGTCGGAATACTCTGCGTTGCGTTAAACTCTTTCGAATGAAGTGTCATCTGATTTAAAAATAGCGTCCACTCTCCCCGCTCCATGGGGATAGTAAGCCGAAGATCGTGACTATCCAAAAGGACTTTTTCCCTCTCAGGCACAGTTGAAGGATCAAGTCGATCGAAAATATAGCTGTACGAGAGTTTCCCATACCCCAAATCAAGGTTACGAAATCCGACTCCGTCTCCGCTCATGTTTAAGAAAAAATAGTCATTCATATGGCTGTCGTACCGCTCATAAAAACGGCGTCCGATCCAGAACGAAACGGAGTTGTCAAAAACGGCTGAGAGTTCGGAATAGGCTTCATCGAGTTGAAGGTATTCGATGTTGTGGTTATTGGGTCCGGTAAAAACCGGTCGAATTTGGTTATGGAGGATGACGCCGTTATCGAAGCGGAGGGTGTCATAAAGTCCCAGTTCAATCCACGTCTCACACTCATTTCCGAGACGATATTTGCTCCCCGCTCCGGGGGCTTTGAAACAAACATTTGTTTTTTCATCATCTAAAGTGGTTTGAAGCCGTGCATACCCTGTTGTACCCACACTATTCTCAACACTCCAAACACTGATACAGACACTCAATACTAAAAGAGAGATTTTTTTCATTGTTTCCTCCGCCTCTTTTTTGACATATCAGATATATTCTACACCAATTGTCTATTAAATATTCTCTTTT
>NZ_MIBU01000035.1:0-19516 GCF_001830725.1 Sulfuricurvum sp. RIFOXYD12_FULL_44_77 | reverse complement strand
GATTCTTCATCGTCTAAGGTGCCATTTTGGAACCTTAAAGAGCTACTTGAACTTGAGGTTCCAAATTGGAACCTCAAATTTTGATTCTCTTCTTCACTCAGCTGAAACATAAAGTTTGCTGGAAATCGCTCACTATTTCTCTTTACTGCCTGATTAAAAACTTTTGTTTCCACATCATAAAGCTCCGCCAAATCACTATCCAATATCACCTGCATTCCGCGAATGGTGTAGATTTTGTTTTTGATGGTTTCGCCGATGGAGGTGGTGAGTTCATTCATTGGAGTTCCTCTTATAGCATTTTCGTGACGTCACGAAAATGATTTACCCTTTTACACATTTTTTTCTTCCACAAGCCGACCTCTCACAAATTGTGAGAGGTTCATCATCATAAGTTTCTAAACCCGTCGAGTTCGACGGGTTTACAATCTGAATTAACATCTGCATCCCTTTGTAATTATGGCAAATTCGCCGTAATTAAAATCTCTTTTCATTGTATCCCGTCACTTAAAAATGGGGGAAATATGACAGGGATAAATTACGTAGTAAAATTCTCATTTTTATGAAAGTACATTGCCAATCCATCTAAAAGCAAGATCAGAAGACACCCTAATGTTAGCCCCATCATTGTACGCCCAACCATATCTTTGTAGCCATTGATTGTTAAATTAGCATATTTATCAAAAGCTTTATTATGCTCAGTTAAATCAATAGACATTACTTTATCTATTTCTGATTTATTAATATTTTTGAACTCCATAGATGCATATTGCATTTTAAAATCAATATACTCTTTTTGAATTTTGAGTTGTTGCTCATGCTGAGCTGTATCAAAATAATGAATTGCGGAAAATAAAACAAACATAGCAGGTACATAAATTTGCCACATTTTCAAAACTTTTTCTCTCATTTTCTCTACAAATAACAGAACGAATGAAATCAAAAAGAAAATCGCCAAAAATTTTCCAACATCTGTTAATATGCACTTTTTATCACAATCGTAATCACCACCAATATAATTAACTATAAACCAAATTCCAAAAGTAAAGAGAACAGATTTAGCAACAACATATTTTTTCATAATAGCCCCTCTTGAATTATTTTCATTAAGCTACTACATATAATTACCATTAAATAAAAATATTGCAAAATGCAATATAATCATTCATTAATATAAAATTATTTTTTATTCGCCTAAAATCTTCACAAATTTTTCAAATGATTTACGCTCGAAATTATCAAATTGTGATTGAATTAATTCAGAATTCTTCGGATTAGATTCTAAATTATCATAATACTCAACTATTTTATATGGAACACCATAATCACTAGCTACTTTTCCAATTTTGCTAAAAGCGTTATATTCAAGTTTTGCAAGTAACTTATCTATTCCAATTTCACTATTTTCTTTGGTTGAACGAATATATTTATATAAAATATTAAATACACCCAAATACTTAACTAGTTGATATTTCAAAGTATTATAAACAAACCTAGATGACTCTTGCATGGACTTATCTATGTCTTTTCCTTGTATATCTATTTTGTAATCAACCAATCCTTTAAAGCCATACGTTAGATATGCATTTAATAAAAAAGTTATTATGAAATGTTCTTTTTGATCAAGCTCACTGTTTTTCTTTCTAGTCATCATACTCAGTAAATCTGCATTATGTACAATATCAGTTAATAAAGAAACAATTTCATCAAATCCATCAAAATCAATCTTTACTTTGTCACCATTGATAGATGATATTAATTTTTTTATTTTTTTATCTTGTATAGCTGAGAGACCATTAATTAAATCATAAAGTCTTATTTTGTCACTGTAATTGATCACCTTATATGCATTAAAAAGTTCTAATGGTATTTCTCTTTGAGCTATTTGATTTAATAACTCTATCCTTTCTGCAATATGAATATCACTTAGATATTTATCATCTGTAATAAAATAATCAATTTGATCTTTTGGAGAATTTTCATCATAATTTTTATGTTTTATACCAATATCTTCAGAATTCACTATCTCATCAAATTTTTTATCGATTATTAAAACATTTCCACTAAAATGATACATAAAACGTCCAGCCCGTCCTTCAATATTCTTTGCATCAAACTTTTTCAAATCTTTTTTGCCTTTTTTGTGATCAAAAACTATAAGATTTTTTGCAGATGTATTTACACCTTCAGTTATTGTTGTAGTAGAAAATAATATATTTAATAAACCATCATTAAAAAAATTAATAATCTCTTTTTGAATATATTTTGGAACAAGCCCATGATGAATACCTATACCATTTTCTAAAGATTTAACAACTACCCATTCTTCATGAAAATTAACTTTCATATGCTCAATTAAATTTAACAAGTGGTTGTTTTGCTCATGAATGACTTTATTTATTGGCGAAATCTCTTTAGCTTTACTTTCAGCTGTTCCAGCCCCATAACAATATACGATACAATTTTCTCTTGTTTGTATTAAAGCCTGAATGGTATTAGCCAATATTGCTTTTTTTGTCATAGCTTTACTAATTTTAACTTCATACTTATCATTTATTAATTGCGTGCTATCCAATAAAATTCTTTTTTTATTGACAATTTCATACTCATTATAATCAATTCTCTGAAAGTTGTTAAATTGTATAAAATTATCAAATGAAGGGTTATAGTTTTGATTATTTTGATTCTCGAACCCTATGTAAGGACCTACCAATAGAACATCCGTGTTGTTGCTCAAAGCATTGTATAATGAAACTCTATATGCTGTATCTCGTTCATTTTCTTTCGCCTCATCATTATCAATGATATATTCATTGTCAATTTTATAAATTTCATCCATAAATATAAAATCGAAACCAATATTTCCTTCATTTCTGTCGAGAAAAGACAAATATCGCTCGGGGGTAAATATAAAAAGATTATTATCAGCTAGTTCTTCTTCATCGATTTGACTCAATGTATGAATTTTATAATTTTCTCTAAAATATTGGTAGTAACTATCTATTCTTAATTTTTCAAGATTTTCAGATAATAACGCTATTGTTGGAAACATTAAAACGATATTTTGATATTTCATTTTTTTTATGATTTCATAAACCAAATAGGTTTTTCCAAATGATGTACTTGCCGATAAAAATATTCTATTTTGCTTGTGGAACTCAAATCTATCTAAAATTGACATTTGGTGCTTATGAAGTTTAATATGTTCATCAACATATAAAGTACTTTCATAAATGATAGAGCTTAATGTATTCAAATTGAACACACTTATTTCTTCAATATCTCTCTGAAAAACTTTCATTAATAAATCATAATAATGAGGAATTCCAACGACATTTGAAATATATTTTAGAAATTTAATATCCGATGGCGTTAATTCTTTATCTTTAATAAAATCAAAATAATCACAAATTTTTGTCGTTAATTGAGCTTCCGTTATTGCTCCACTTCTAAATTCATTAATATTTTTTATTGCAAAAGAGGCTTTTTCAATTCTATCCATCTAATAACCTCCTTTTTTAAATTAGTCGTTTCATGTAGTGGTAAAAACATAAAAAATATCTCAAAATCAACACTCATGTTATAAGTCATAGGAGTAAAAGCAGCATTAATATGTTCAATAGCATCATTTATTTTTTTATCATAATCCACTTCTTTGTCATCATATACAATCAAGATTGGATATACTAATTTCATATTAAATTTAATTACTTCATCAATTATTGAAACAAGTAATGGATCAGTCATCCATTTATCAATGACTTCTTTAATTTTAGAATCTTTAAATTTATCTTTATGATTTATCATTGCCAATATATTTGTTTTTAAATACTCATCGCTAATTGCTTTTTGAAGTCCATTAATAGCGCTTTTTACGCCATCGTTAAAGGAAGCTCTAAATTTAACTTCACCAAACCAAAGTTCTAACTCATCATTATTTTCAATCAAATGATATGAGTCATACCCTTTTGTTTCAGATTTTTCTAAAGGATTGTAAAAATAACCTCTGGAAATCAACGTGTTAGTTTTATACTTTGTCATTAAAAGTGAATAAAGTAAAACTTCTCCAAAAAAACCATAACTAATTTTTGATTTTTCTGAGGCATACTCATTATATTTAAGTTTTGAAACCAAAGCCACAGCCATTAAATTGTCATACTGTTTATTTACTAAATCAAATTCATCAAATGAATATTCAATTATTGAATTATAAATTATCTCTATCAAAGAATCATCATCTATAGCTTCATAACAATCATCTTTTGTAGTGGTGAAATTAGTCTTATCAATATTTCGAATCGGACAATGAAGAGAATAACGATGAACAATAGTTTTATTTATTAAATCAATTAGGCTTTGTCTCATTTTTATACCTTATTTTCTTTCTTCGCACGCTCGTCCCCCACCAAACTCGTCAAAGCCCTATTGAGTTCAAACAAATGCGCCAACCGTTAAATGTGAGATTTAAAATTTTATAAATAACTCTTATTATACAAAAATTATGAGATTATGTGTGAAATGATGGAAATAAACTATCACTTCGCCATTGGATGATGCTTCAATACGGTATCTTGAAGATTCTGTTTTTGAACATGAGTGTATATTTGCGTCGTGAGGAGCGACGCATGACCGAGAAGCTCTTGTACGACGCGTAAATCGGCTCCTCCGAGGATCATGGCTGTCGCATACGAGTGGCGAAGTGCGTGGGGGGAAATACCCAAATATTTTTGGGTGATTTTAAACGCCGAAATACGGCTGAGAGGCTCTCCTCTATAGTTGAGCCAAAGATGGGGTCGATTTTGGTACGGTGAGGCTTCCTGATAGGCTCGGAGTGCTTTTAGTGCCTCCTGTGCGATGGGGACGTACCGCTCTTTCTCCCCTTTACCGTGACGGATACGGAGCCATTCCCCCTCAATATCCCCCTCCTCCACAATCAAACACTCACTGATACGAGATCCTGAAGCATAGAGAAAAAGGATCAGGGCATAATCTCGCATTCCGATCCATTCACTTCGATCAATCAATGTAAGTGAAGATTGAATGGTTTCAAACGGTACATATTTAGGGAGATTTTTCGGTACTTTGGAGAGGGTGAATTTCGAGGAAACGGAGTCAAATCGGTTGCGGTGGCAAAAATCCAGAAAAGAGTTAAAAGCGGAGAGTTTTCGATTCAAAGTTCGTTTGTTGGCAATCGATCCGAGTATCTGAAAAACACTATTCGAATCGATTTCGGTGAGGCATTTATGTGACGTATGTTCAATCTCACCCAAATCATGGCGATAGGCCTCAATCGTTCGAGGGCTAAGTGCTTTGATAACGGTAATATACTCGATAAAAGCCTCAAGCTCTTTCGACATTATTTGATATTGATATAGCGGTCGTCAAAATAAAAACGTCCGTCTCCGAGGAAAATTTTGTTATCGCTGTCCATATCGATATCATAGACATCATACGCCAAAAGGTTCTTGGTTAGAGCGATCATATACCCCTCTTGCTCCAGTGCATACACACGGTCATTTTGGACGCTGAGCCCTACGAAATGGGCAAACGGAAATTTTTTCTTTGCTTTGAACTGTAATGATGGACTAAGGGCAATGATTTCACCTTGCTTGGTCGCAATCCAGATTCCCTCTGCCGTATAGGCAATGTTACGAATCTCGTATTTTTCACGTGCCTCTTTTTGGGAGAGTGCCAATACCGACGTTCCGGTCGATGCGACAAGATTATTATCAATGACGTTCAAATAGGTAATATTGTTAAAATACTCCTCCGAGCTGACGACTACGGAGCGAAGTACCTGTTTTGTCTCCGAATTGACGATGACGATTTTCCCGTCCAACGTTAAAAACAATACCAATTCTTTGAGGAAATACGGGTTTGCAATGCGTGTATCTACAGCTATCGGAGTATTAGCACTCTCTTTGAAGAGAAGTTTTTTACTCTCCAGCGAATAGAGTGCCATTTCATTATTGGTAAACAAGATAGCTACGGTATCGTCTTGAATATTTGCGGCAGCTACATGGCGTTTGAGTTCAAAGGTGACTTTTGCATCGCTGCCGTCTTCCGGAAAAAGGACGAGATTTCCCTCAGGGCTCTCTGTAATAACCCAAGCATCGTTTACATTGATGAGACGATACTCTTCAGGAAGTTTAATGTTTTTCTCTCCCTCTTTTGTCAACAAACGGCCATTATCAAGTAAAGCAGCCGAATGAGTCGTTTGGGAAATAGACGCACTAAGATGCCCCGCATTACGCCATTCCCCTTTTACCTCTTCCGGTTTGTACACCTCTTTATGGGAACATCCGCTAACAAGAAGCGCTGTAGCGAGGACTAATGCAGTCGTGGATAATTTCATTCTTTTACTCCGTAATGTGAAAGTGCCGCGGCTACTTGATAAAGAGGTGAATCTTCACCGATAAGGGCTATTTTTTGATGCGCCAATGCAACATCACCTTTTTCAATCGCCGCTACTGCGACTTCTAATAATGCTAAATCTTTGTAAAGAGCACCCTGTTTTTTCGTGTATTGTTCCAACGATTGCGTATCGCCCTTGATGGCGGCAGCTTCGTACGATGCGATATCGGCAACACCGAACGCTTCAGAATGTTTCAACCCTTCAAGAATACTCACATCATTTTGAGCGATCCCGCGTGAAAGTTTCCATAAATCGTACAACTCTGGATTATCATTTTTCAACGTTAGTTCTGCTTGTGTATCGGCAGGATTTGCCAAAAGGAGATTAAATGCCGTATTTGAGCTCTCTAATTTTGCATCGGTATAGAGTTGATATCCGATAGCTCCCCCCACTGCTAACAACGATGAAGCTACCAACGCTATCAAAGGCTTTTGATACCGTTTAACAAAACGTTCCGTCCGGATGGCACTTTCAAAAAACTTCTCTTCAGAACTCAGCTCTTCTTTAAGGGCTTCCATATTCTCTTTTAGACTCAAAACGGCTCCTGTTATTTACAATCATTAATTAGAGCAATAATATCTCACCCTATGTTAAAGTTTTGTAAACCTATTTTTTGGGTACAATTATTTCTATAAATTTATCACAACTTAGGTTAACCATGCAAATTGATGAAACCCTCTTACAACGGTTAGAGAAACTCTCTTATCTCCAAATTCCCCAAGAACATCGCGAAGAGATGATAGCACAGCTTAGTGAAATCGTCTCCTTTGTAGATAATCTCTCCGAACTCTCTACCGATGGAGTCGATGCCTCGTTCGCTATGTCTGACGCGGCTACCGCTCTTCGTGAAGATATCGGCAGCGTTGATCGCACCATTAATGATGATATTCTCTCCCATGCTCCCCATTCTCAAGAGCATTTTTTCATCGTCCCTAAAATTATTGAGTAAATAATGACGCACGTATACGGGATAAAAAGTTGCGGCAGTGTCCAAAAAGCACTTCGATTTTTAGATGCGAGGGGAATTGCCTATACGTTTCACGATTTTAAAATCTCCCCCGTTTCCCGTGAAAAGATTGAAATGTGGGTGCAACACTCAGCACTCGCGACCTTGTTAAATACAAAAGGGACAACCTATCGTACGTTAGGACTCAAAGCTCAAAATTTAGATGACAACGGTAAAATTGAGTGGATGAGCACTCATAATCTTTTGATAAAACGTCCGGTTATCGAATATAACGATACACTTGTCGTCGGATACGATGAATCTAATTACGAAGGGATATTTCAACCATGAATACATCTTTAGACATTTATAAACTCCTCAAAAGTGTTGTCGCTTATAAAGCGTCGGATCTTCACCTCGTTAGCCGTTCCGAACCGCAAATTCGTATTGACGGTCGCCTTGTTGCCCTTAACCTCCCCGTTCTTGATGGGCAAAGTATTGAAGAGATGGGGTACTCTCTCCTCACTGAAAAACAGAAAAAAGCGTTTGAAGAGAACAATGAGCTCGACTTTTCAATCGTTATCCCCGATGTCGGCCGTTTCCGTGCCAACTATTACAAAACGATGGACGATATCGCCTGCGCCTTTCGTATCATCCCTGTCACTATCCCCTCGCTCGATGATTTAAATGCCAAAAAAATATTTAAAGAGCTTATCAAACGGGAAAAAGGGCTTATCCTCGTCACCGGACCTACCGGAAGCGGTAAATCGACAACCCTTGCAGCAATGCTCAACGAAATCAATCTTAATGAAGCGCGTCATATTATTACGGTTGAAGATCCGGTCGAGTTTGTCCACACCAACAAAAAATCGCTCTTTTCCCACCGTAACGTCGGAACCGACACCAAAAGCTTCTCCGCCGCTCTTAAATACGCTCTGCGTGAAGACCCGGATGTTATCCTGATCGGGGAGATGCGGGATCGTGAAACTATCTCGGCGGCGCTAACTGCCGCCGAAACGGGTCACTTGGTTTTCGGAACGCTCCACACCAACTCTGCACCGCAGACCATTAACCGTATTATTGACGTCTTTTCCGGTGATGAGCAGCCTCAAGTACGGGCACAACTCTCTACCTCCCTCATCGCCGTTATTTCCCAAGCCCTTTTGCCGAAAATCGGCGGAGGGCGTATCGCGGCGCAAGAGGTTATGATTACCAATCCCGCCATTGCCAACCTGATTCGTGAAGATAAAGTACACCAGCTTTATTCCCAAATGCAGCTGAACCAAACAGGGACCAATATGACGACTCAGACCCAAGAGATTGTCGAATATTTACGAAAAAAACTAATCAGTAAAGAGACGGCAATACAGTATTCCAATAAACCCGACGAGCTCCTTCGAATCATTGATTCGTTATAAAATCTTTCCCCTAAGTGGGGGAAATCTTAAAATTTATTTCAAAACTCTCCCCTTTTTCTCTTCTTTATGAAATTTCACCCCTTTCATCGTTTATAATTACACATTATGAAACATGAACACTTACTTAAATCTCATCAACTCAAAGCTACCCCTCAGCGGCTTGCTATCATTCAACTGATGCATCAGGCCGGACATATAAGTATCGATGAACTGTATCAAAAAATTCGGGAAAAATTCAGCTCAATTTCTTTGGCAACGCTCTATAAAAATGTGAATACGATGTTGGACGTCACTCTGATACGTGAAATAAAGATAGCGGGACAAAAAACAAAATACGAAATTGAGAAAGAAGCCCATGCCCATATCATGTGCAAATCATGCGGTGAGCTTAAAGATATTGAGTACGATCCCCATTCCATCCTACAAAAATCGATAGAGATGAGTCACTATAAAGCAGAAGATATTTCGATTGTGATTTCGGGGGTTTGCCCCGAATGTCAGAAGAAGTAATTCTAACGATGCGCTTCTTTAAGCGTATCGGCGATCAAAAATGCCAACTCTAACGACTGGTCGGCATTAAGACGCGGATCACAGTGGGTATGATAACGGCTTTTGAGATTATCGGAAGTGATCTCAAATGATCCTCCCAAACACTCGGTAACGTTTTTACCCGTCATCTCCAAGTGAACGCCTCCTGCGTAGGTTCCTTCTGATTTGTGTACTTGGAAAAACTGTTTCATCTCTTTGAGAATTTGTTCGACCGGACGGGTTTTATAGCCGCTGCTGGTGATCGTATTACCATGCATCGGATCACAGCTCCACAACACTTTTTTCCCTTCTCTCTCGATTGCACGGATCAATGCGGGCATACCGTCGGCCACTTTATCCGCACCCATACGGACAATAACGTTCAATCGTCCCGCTTCATTCTCAGGATTGAGAACATCACACAATCGGATTAAATCCTCAGGGTCCATAGAAGGTCCCGCTTTCACCCCGATAGGGTTTTTAATCCCGCGCATAAACTCGACATGAGCTCCGTCTAGATGACGGGTACGATCGCCGATCCAGAGCATGTGGGAGGATACGTCGTACCACTCTCCGGTCAATGAATCCTGACGGGTAAATGCCTCTTCGTAATTGAGGAGCAACGCTTCATGAGAGGTATAAAAATCGGTCTCACGTAACGTACGGTAATTATCCGAGGTGATGCCGCATGCCGCCATAAAGCGGAGAGAATCATCAATCTGGCGGGAGAGTTCATCGTATTTTTTGGTCAAATCGTTTTGTCCGACAAACCCTAAGTTCCATGCATGAACTTGATGCAAATCAGCCAATCCGCCCGATGCAAAAGCACGGAGCAGATTCAATGTTGCCGCTGATTGATTGTACGCTTGAACCATACGGTGAGGATCCGGGATACGGGCAGTTTCATTGAAGTCAACCCCATTGATAATATCACCTCGATAACTTGGAAGACTCACACCCTCTATGGTCTCCATATCGGATGAACGCGGTTTTGCAAATTGCCCGCCGAGACGCCCTACTTTGACAACCGGAACACCGCCTGCGAATGTCATAACGACAGCCATTTGCATCATGACTTTAAAGGTGTCACGGATATTGTGGGCATGAAACTCTGAAAAACTCTCAGCGCAATCGCCCCCTTGGAGTAAAAAGGCTTTCCCCTCACACACATCCGCAAAATTCTTTTTGAGCGTACGTGCTTCACCTGCAAATACAAGAGGAGGATAGTTGCGGAGCTGTGATTCGATTTGTTCCAAAACGGCCGCATCCGGATAGGTCGGCTGCTGCTTGATCGGTTTTTCTCTCCAGCTTGATCGGCTCCATGGTCTCATTCTCATCTCCTGTGTGCTCTTGCACCTTATTGTTAATGGACGAATTTTATCCTTTTATCCTAAATCGGGACTGATTGAGAAAACCAAATCTTAGATTTATGTTTGAAAAAGTATAATGGCGTCAGTTATAACGGCTCTCCGTATTGCCCTTTTTTCGGAAGAACAAAGAGGTTCTGAGGGTCTGATTTCATAAAGGTTACTGGTGGAAAACAACCAAATCAACCCTTTTTTATTTCATTTTTGCAAAGAGCTCTCTATCCATTTGGAATCGGTAGCAAGTCGTCAATCTACGATTGCACCTGCCGAATTTGCCGAGCTTGTTACCAATGCAACGCATGAAGTCTTAGAATCTTACGCATCCGGAGAAATCGATCTACTCGCATACCGCAATACATGTGCTGATGAATATAAAGAGCTGGCTATTAAAAGTATCGATTCTTATACTCAAACTAATGAGCAAATTGGAAAAATATCTGAAGAACAGGCTAGTTTACTAGACAATAAAAACGGTGATTCTCTGATAAATTTTGAAAAAATTACCGAAAAGTTCAACGATATTCAAACCCATCTCAGTGACGAAGTTTCCCGAGCCAATGAAGTCATTTATACACTTTTGGAACAAGTCAAAAGTTTGGAAGTCAAAACCTCACTTGATCCTTTGACAAAAACATTCAACCGATATGCTTTGCATGAGCATCTACGGGCTGTTTTAGAGAAAGAAACCCTTGATTTTGATATTTTTGTCCTTATGATCGATGTTGACAACTTCAAACTTATCAACGATCAATACGGTCATATCGCAGGAGATAAAGTACTTATCTTTTTGGCAAAAGTATTTAAAAAAGCACTTCGTGATGGCGATCGTGTCTATCGCTTCGGCGGAGAAGAGTTTATTATTTTGCTCAACCGAACGGATCTAGAGGGGGCACAATTAGCGGCGGAGAGATTGTTAACCCTATGCCGTAACAATAAGCCTTTGTTTCAAAACAAACAAATATCGGTTACATTAAGTATCGGTATGACAAAAGTTGTAGAAAAAGATACCATCGATACGATTATCGAACGCTCTGACACCGCTTTGTATCGGGCTAAAAACAACGGCAAAGACCGTTTGGAAATGGAGTTTTGATGGATTTGAATTATTTTGACGTTGCGGTTGGATCAGTCGTACTTTTATTGGGACTCAAAGGGTTACTGAACGGCTTTTCAAAAGAGGTATTCGGACTGGCTGGAATCGTGGGAGGAGTTTTTGTTGCTTCTCATCTCGGTGGAATCATCGGAAAATTTTTAAGCGATGCCCTTTTCCATTTTGAAAGTACTACCGCGATTAATTTGGTCGGATTTATTTTTGCTTTGGGTATTTTTTGGCTCCTTATGGTTGCTTTGGGAACCGGATTTAAAAAGCTTACGACTCTCAGCGGATTGGGACCTTTGGACCGTGTGTTAGGTTTTATCATCGGTAGCAGTAAATTTTTCTTTATCATCTCTATCATCGTTTATGCCCTTTTCAGTGTAACGGCAATTCGTGAAAATTTTGAAAACAAAATGGCCGATAGCTTTTTCTATAAGCCGATGTTCGCGACGGGAGATTTTATTTTGCACATTGAAACCGATGATGTCACATCACTCATAGGTGATGACAATGAAACCGATACCAATAGCTCCAAGGAAAATTAATCGATGAATGCCTATACCGATTTTACGGAACGGACGGTTGAATACAATAAATTATTGAGCGATTTCAAACAGCTGTTAAAAGTTAACGGACTCAAATTCACTATTCAGCGTGAAGTGATTTTGGAGATGCTCTATAATTCAGATGAACATCTCACCCCTGAGGGTCTGCACCATCTGATTCAGCAAAAGCACCCTGAGCTTAATACCGGAATTGCAACCGTATATCGCACCCTCTCTTTGCTTGAAGACTCCGATATGGTCACGTCACTCTCCTTCGGTGCTCAGGGGAAAAAATACGAACTCGGAGCCAAAGATCATCACGATCACATTATCTGTACGTCGTGCAGCAACATTACCGAATTTGTAGATGAGCAAATTGAACAGCGTCAACGTGAGATTACGGAAGCGTTGGGATTTGTCATGCAAGAACACTCAATGCAAATTTACGGAATCTGTAAAAGTTGTCAAGAAAATACTAAAAAATAACCATCGAAAAAGGAAACCCATTGGCATTTGAAAACCAATACGTACAACAACGAATTGAAAAAGCCGAAGCGCTAAGAGCACTCGGAATCGATCCGTATGCAAACCATTCAGAGCGTAATACAACAATCGATAAATTTCATAACGTTAACTCCGATCTTTTTCAAAAAGAGGAAAAACGAGACGAGCACCGCCACTACACCGTAGCGGGACGGATTAAACTTTACCGCCTTATGGGGAAAGCGAGCTTTGTCAAAATCGAAGACGAAAGCGGCATGCTCCAAATTTACGTTGCACGCGATAATTTACCGGAGAATTTTTACAACGACGTCTTTAAAAAACTGATCGAAGTGGGCGATATTATCGAAGTAAGCGGCTATCCGTTCGTCACTCAACACGGTGAGCTCTCTCTCCATGCCGATAAACTGACTATTCTTACCAAAGCAATTTCACCGCTACCGGAAAAATTCCACGGAATTCAGGACAAAGAGATGCGCTACCGCCAGCGCTATCTTGATCTGATTATGAACTCCGAAGTGCGTAAAACGTTCCATATCCGCTCGAAAGTGATCAGCCTAACCCGCCGCTTTTTTGAAGATAAAGGATTCTTGGAAGTAGAAACACCGATGATGCATCCGATCGCGGGAGGTGCCAATGCCAAGCCGTTTGTCACCCATCATAATGCCCTCGGAATCGACCGTTATTTGCGTATTGCACCGGAACTCTATCTCAAACGTCTTATCGTCGGCGGTTTTGAAGCGGTATTTGAGATCAACCGAAATTTCCGTAACGAGGGGATGGATGCGACCCACAATCCGGAATTTACCTCTATCGAGTTTTACTGGGCATTCAAAACCTATAAAGATTTGATCGTCATTACGAAAGAGTATTTTGAGTATCTTTTTGATCATCTTGAACTTCCAAAACGTCTCCCCTACGGTGAGTTGGAAGTTGATTTCGATCAGTTCACTGAAATAGAACTCATTAAAAGTCTTAGCGTTATCGGCGGAGTCCCGGAAGAGATTGTTAACGACAAAGAGGCTATTTTGGCATTTTTGAAATCCAAAAACCTCGAAGCCAAAGCGACCATGAATCTCGGACAGCTTCAAGGGGAACTTTTCGATGAGTTCGTCGAAGAAAAATTGATCAATCCGACCTTTATTACCCACTACCCTGTTGAGATATCGCCCCTTGCACGCCGCAGCGATGATCGTCCTGAACTAACGGATCGTTTTGAGTTGTTCATTGCCGGACGCGAAATCGCTAATGCCTTTAGCGAGCTTAACGATCCCGTCGATCAATTACAGCGTTTCGAAGGTCAAATGGCAGCTAAAGATTCGGGCGATGATGAAGCCCATGAGATGGACGAAGATTTCGTCACGGCACTCAGCTACGGTATGGCACCGACGGCGGGTCAGGGGATCGGAATCGATCGTCTCGTCATGATGCTCACCAACCAACACTCTATTCGGGATGTACTGCTCTTCCCGGCTATGAAACCGCACCACAACAACCAAACCAACCACGGAGAAGAAGAATGAGTTTCCTCAAAGAATACGACAACGAAATTTACACCCTATGTGAGCAAGAGCTTGAACGTCAAACCGACCATTTGGAGATGATCGCGTCTGAAAACTTTACCCTACCGGCCGTTATGGAAGCCATGGGTTCAGTATTCACCAACAAATATGCCGAAGGATATCCCGCTAAACGCTATTACGGCGGATGCGAATACGCAGACGGTGTAGAGCAACTCGCAATCGATCGTGCGTGTGAGCTATTCGGATGTAACTTTGCCAACGTACAACCACACTCAGGCTCATCCGCAAACGGCGCGGTTTATGCGGCATTGCTTCAAGCAGGAGACAAACTCCTCGGTATGGATCTCAGCCACGGCGGACACTTGACACACGGTTCAAAGGTAAGCTTTTCGGGTAAAAACTACCACAGCTTTTCGTACGGTGTCGAGCTTGACGGTCGCATCAACTATGAGCGTGTCCTCGACATCGCCAAAATCGTACAACCGAAAATCATCGTCTGCGGTGCATCAGCATACGCTCGCGAAATCGATTTCAAAAAATTCCGTGAAATTGCCGATGCAGTCGGAGCAATCCTTTTCGCTGACATCGCCCACATCGCAGGACTTGTGTGTGCAGGCGAGCACCCTAGCCCATTCCCGTATGCGGATATCGTAACCACTACAACTCATAAAACCCTCGCAGGACCTCGCGGCGGTATGATTATGACGAACGATGAAGAAATCGCTAAAAAAATCAACTCGGCGATCTTCCCTGCACTTCAAGGGGGGCCTTTGGTTCATGTTATCGCGGCAAAAGCGGTCGGATTCAAATTCAACCTCTCTCCAGAGTGGAAAGTCTACGCGAAGCAAGTAAAAGCGAATGCGGCCGTACTGGCAAAAGTGTTGATGGAACGGGGCTATGACATCGTCAGCGGCGGAACCGATAACCACCTCGTTCTCGTATCTTTCCTCAACAAACCATTCAGCGGTAAAGATGCCGATGCGGCACTCGGACGTGCAGGTATCACTGTCAATAAAAACACCGTACCGGGTGAAACACGCTCACCGTTTGTCACATCAGGTGTCCGTATCGGAAGTCCGGCACTCACGTCACGCGGAATGAAAGAGAAAGAGTTTGAACTCATCGCTAACCGCATCGCCGATGTTTTGGATGATGTTGAAAATGTCGCTAAACAAGCCGCTATCAAAGAAGAGCTCAAAGCTCTGGCACAAAATTTCGTTATTTACAACCAACCAACGTATTAATTAAGGAAGAGCGCCCATGACATCGATGGATATGAAACTTATCAAAATGATTTCTGACCATTACTGGTTGAAACATGATACTGTCGTCGATAAAATCGATTTCAAAGGGCGTACATTTTTCAATAAATATGAAAAAATCGATAAAACGCTGACGCAGGCAATTATTGATCAGCATCTTAAAAAGCAAATCACCGTAGCCCACTCTCTCATCAATAAATTCAACAAAGTTGAAAACATCATTATTGATTATAACGGTACAGACCCTCAACGTTTTTACCATAAGGCACAATTGTTGCTTAGAGAAGAGGGATTCATAAATTTCACCGCATTTGAGACCAAAACACCGGGGCATTTGCATGTTTATATCCATAAAGGGCATACGACATTCCAAGAAGCGATACAATTGGGTAAAATGCTTTCGATGAAATTGGCTGCAAAGCAACCGAAACAGTGGAGAATGTTTCCAACGGATGAACTGCCTCCGGAGTATAATATTCTCAACCTTCCCTACGAAGTCTACGCCAAAGAGCGCGGAGCTTCGTGGTCGAAGCATATGTAAAGCTCGATAGCACTATCAATACGTATAAGGAATGGCACTTCAATGGAAGAAAAAAACGAACTTAACGACATCATTCTAAGTAAAAGCGGATCAAATTCCAATAGCAAAAAGTTACTATTGGCAATTGCGGCTCTAACACTCATCCTTATCATCGTTTTGGTGATTATGAATTCACTCAAAACCCAAAGTGATGAACAGCCGCCTCTTGCCGCCGTTCCCCCACAACCGACCTCTCCGACTGAGATCATTGATGATCCTCTTTTTGAACCGGTTGAAGTGATCCAAGAGGGTGCCGGAAATGTCACGAATGCCGAAGCACCTCAAGATTTAGGGCAAATTGCTCAAAAAATAAAAGAAGAATCTTTTCAAAATACGCCGGTGCAAGAGAATGTGGTTCAAAGTTCTCCGACAACCGTTGTACAGCAAAGTGCTCCTCTCCCTGCGAAAGTGGTCTCCAAACCTGTTGCGGCACCGGTAAAAGTTCAAGCGGCTCCTAAAACGGTTAAACCGGTAGTGAATACCCCTACCATCAAATCAGTCAAACCGACTGAGGTAAAAAAGGTCGCAGAAGCTAAAAAAGCTGTCGCAGTAACCGCTAAACCTGTCACAGAAGCGGTACAAAAAGCGGCTGAAACTCCGACGAAGAGTGCAGTAGCAGAAACCACAACTCCTAAAGCTGCCGCTAAAGCGGCTGAGCCTATGGGAACCTATTACATCCAAGTCGGTTCATTTACCAAAGAGCCGAGCAAAACCCTTTTTGATCGTCTGAATGCCAGCGGACTTAAATACACAACCGTTCCAAGCGGTGCTGCTACCAAAGTGATGGTAGGACCGTTCCAAGGTGAAAAAGCGGCACGTGACGTTCTCGGAACCGTCAAACGTAATGTTGAAGCCGGCGCATACATCACAAAGGGGTAACGTGATTGCTTCACGCCATTTTTCTCTCGATCAATTTGCTCCCATAGCCGTCTACGAAAAGGCCAAAAGCCTTTTCCCCTCTGAAGTCAGTTTTCTCTTCGAAAGTGCCGGAAACAGTGAAGGCAATTACACTATTATCGTCATCGGTGCACGTGAACGGCTCATCTACAATGAAAAAACAACCACCTATATCGACAGTGAGGGAACACAAAAATCTCTCGACATCTCTCCGTTTTCCTTTTTAAAAGAGTATTACTCTAAACTCGACCAAAAAGCCTATCGTGAACAGGCACGAGAATTGAATGTCGGATACATTGATGGATTTATCGGCTACATCGGCTACGATATGGTGCAGGTTTTCGAACATGTTCTCGAAGAGTCGATGTCTCATCTACTTGATCAGACACACATTCCCGATATGGATCTCATCCTCCCGAAACTCACCCTTGTTGTCTCCCATAAAAATGCGAGCATTACCATGCTCAGCTGCGTAGAGAGTATGATCGGCCGTTTCGAAGAAATAGAGAGCGTTCTCAAAGCTCCCTATAGCTATACCCCTCTAAAAGCGATGAAAAATGACAAAGGGGGCGAATTTATCTTTACCAAAGAGAAATTTTTCTCCATGGTCGATGAGTCCAAAAAAATGATCCTCAGCGGAGATGTCTTTCAAATCCTGATGACCAACCGCTATATCCGCCATGCGAGAGTAGATCCGTTTAGCTTTTACCGTATTTTGAGACTCAAAAATCCCTCTCCCTATATGTATCTGATGGAATATGAGGATTTCAGCATCGTCGGCAGTTCTCCTGAAGTGATGGTACGTCTCAGTGACGGTGACATCTTGCTCCGTCCGATCGCCGGAACCCGCAAACGAGGTGGAACTGCGCAACGTGACGCAGAACTCGAAGAAGAACTCCTCTCCGATCCTAAAGAGTTGGCGGAGCACTTGATGCTGATCGATTTGGGCCGCAACGACGTCGGCCGCGTTGCCAAAACAGGGACGGTACGGGTGGAGGAGATGATGCATGTCGAACGCTATTCGCACGTTATGCATATCGTCTCCGACGTTCACGCCCAAATCGCCGAGGATAAAGATATGTTCGATCTCCTCGCCGCGACGTTTACCGCCGGAACGATGACGGGTGCTCCGAAAATTCGAGCGATGGAGCTTATCGCGCAGTTCGAAGGGGTCAAACGGGGCTTCTACAGCGGAACCATCGGCTATTTCGGGTTTGACGGCAATATGGACAGTGCGATCACGATCCGCACCGCCCTAATCACGGAGGAGAGTGTTATCTTGCAAGCAGGTGCCGGTGTCGTCGCCGATTCGGTGCATGAGCTTGAGTACCTCGAAGTGACCAACAAACTCGGTGCTCTTATGAGCACACTGGATGATCTGGTCTCCCCTCAATGAACATTTTTAGTATCTTCGGCGATCCTGTAAGTCACTCTCGCTCGCCGCTGATGCACAACTGCGTTTTTAAAACTCTCAGCATCGATGCGTGCTACAGCCGCACCCACCTCACGGATAGCTCACGCTTACGTGACACCTTTTTTCAAAAAGCCCTTAGCGGTGCCAATGTCACCGTCCCCCACAAAGAGGCCGCTTACGCTCAATGCGACGAAGTACGCGGTATCGCTAAGACCATCAAAGCGGTCAATACCCTCGTTTTGGAAAAGGGAAAATTGATCGGATATAACACCGATGCAGACGGATTTATGTCGGCAATCGGTTCATTCGGAGAGATCCATACCGCTCTCATTATCGGAGCGGGGGGAACCGCGCGCGCCCTCTCTATCGCTCTGAGCCATGGAGGGATTACCCCCACGATTTTAAACCGCTCACGCGGACGGTTGGAGTATTTCGAGTGTGAAGGGTTCGAGTGTTTTGACTGGGAAGAGTTTAGTGTACGGCCCTATGATCTGATCATCAACACCACCTCGGCGGGGCTGAGCGATAATGAGCTCCCTCTCCCCCGTCCGATATTGATGGAACTCTTATCTCAGACAAAAGGGGCTATCGATGTCATTTACGGCAAAGAGACTCCGTTTTTACGGGAAGTAAAAGTGAGTGCCCTCCCCTATAAAGACGGCTCCGATATGCTTCTTGAGCAGGGTGTCCTTGCCAATCACCTCTTTTTTCATGGTGCGTATCCGATTGATCAGATCCGCTCTGCTATGAAACACAGTTTTACCCTCTAATGCAAATCGACGGACGTTTTTGGCTCACCAAAGAGGGGCAAAGCTTTTTAGGTGCCGGACGGATCGAACTGCTGGAGCGGATCGATAAAACGGGATCGATCAACGCCGCCGCCAAAGAGATGAAAATGAGCTACAAGGCGGCGTGGGAGCGAATCAACGGGATGAATCTCCTCGCCGATCAGCCGCTCATAGAGCGTCTTACTGGTGGCAAAGGGGGCGGAGGAACGAAACTCACCCCCTACGCCCGTGAACTCATC